>JAMJVX010000043.1 GCA_023558315.1 Flavobacteriaceae bacterium | reverse complement strand
TTAAAAAACGCGCAGGAATTATTTGGTCGGTGTCTATGTTTTCTATAGGTAGTGGCACCGCAGTCCCACTATGTGTGATAAATTTTCTCATAATTTTATGTTTTGTTAACTTTTGTTGCTTGTATTGTTTCTTTAACTATCTCTTTTACCTCTCCTAAAATACTACTGTTATCCTCCTCTTTGTTTTTATTTTTTATAGTAGAATAAGCAATACTATCTACTATTTTTGGTAGAAAACGTTTATAATCAGAATCTTTGTCTTTCATTGCATTTACTTTTTCAAACATCTTAGCCATCGCCCAACGATTAATCGCTTCAGTATACATCCTCCTTGCCAATGCATAACGCCTTGCAAAGAAAAAAGTTAAACCTGCAAAAAACACATATACAAAATAAGGGCTTAAACCTAATTCTTTAGTATTAGCACTTGTTCCCAACAGTTGGATATCTTTCCCACCTATTTTAATGCAACCCCCAGACAATAATAAAAAAAGAATAAATATCGTTAATGATGCCACAAAAATAAACCAAAAAAAAGAGGCTTTTTTATCACCTCTATAAATATCTATTAAACCTTTATCTTCTTTTTTTCTACCTTTATACCATTTCAAATTTTTATTAACCCATTTCCAATTTTTGTTAAACCAATTTTTATTAATCCATTTACCACCATTATTACCATATCCTAATATACTTTGAAAATCTTGAACATTCGCTACTTTTTTTTTCGTTTCTCCTAACTGTTTGTCTCCAATAATATCTTTACCTAATTCCCCTGCCTTTTCTAAATCTTTTTCAGCTTTTTTATCATATAAATCTTTCATTTCTTATCTTATTTATCTATTAATATTCAAAATAGAGTGTTCTTTTTCACTTAATGCTCTATAGGTAAGTCCTCTGTGATAATAAAACTCAGCATTGTCTTCTTCTAATTTTATCGCATCTGTAAAATCTGCTATGGCATTTTCTAGTTTTCTTAATTCCTTACGGGCAAGTCCTCTATAATAATATGCTCTTGCAATTTTGGGATTTATTTTGATTTCTTCAACAGGTTCATTTATTGTTTCTTGCATTTTTCTATAGTTCCTTGATTGAGATGCTGAATTAATTACATTAGTAAAAATTTTAATCGCTTCTTGATATTTTTTATTCTCTAATAATTTCTTCCCCTCTTGAATTGGAATAATAATATCTTTTAGCTCATATTTTTTTTTAAAATCTATTCTTGCTCTTTCAAATTCTCCTATTAATTTATACGCAGCCCCTCTATTATTATAGTACGTTGGATTATTTGGATTTATCTCTATCGCTTTATTGAAATCCTCTATTGAATTAATATATTCTTTTAATCTTAATTTTGCAGTACCTCTATTATAATATGCATATTCATATTCAGGAATTATCTTAATGGCATTATTATAACTTTCAATTGCTTTTTGGTATTGATTATTATCAAAATACCTATTTCCTTGTTCAAAAAATTCTACTGCTGTCATAAATTTATTTTTTAATTTTTAAAAAAGGTTTATAGATTGATATTATTACTCCTACAAGAGTAATAGCACCACCAACTAATTTTGTTTGTAAATCAGAGTTTTTTAATGTAAAAGACATAATTAATGGGATACTACTATATAGATTTAACATTCCTTCTTTCATGATTTACTATTTATATTAAGACAAATATATATAAAATATATCTAATCTTAATTTATATACTCACAATTTTTCCATGAATGGCGGTAGCGGCTGCGGTAAGGGGGCTAGCCAATAGGGTTCGTGCGCCCTGTCCTTGTCGTCCCTCAAAGTTTCGGTTGGAGGTAGAGACGCAATATTCGCCTTTGGGTATTTTGTCTTCGTTCATCCCTAAACAGGCGGAGCATCCCGCTTGTCTAATCTCAAAGCCAGCCTCATTAAATATTTCTTCCAATCCCTCTTCTTTTATTTGTTTCGCCACTTGTTGTGAACCGGGTACGATGAGGGCGGTGACGTTTTGCGCTTTTTGTTTGCCTTTGATAAAGTCTGCTGCAATCCTAAAATCTTCTATCCTTGAGTTTGTACAACTCCCAATAAATACATAATTGATTGTCTTATTTTCCAACACCTCCATTTGCTTTAAGCCCATATACTTCAAAGCTTTTTTATCGCTTTCTGAACTCGTGACAGGAATGCTGTCTGTAACGCATATCCCCATACTTGGATTGGTTCCATACGTAATCATCGGCGCAATATCTCTAGCGTCAAAATGATGCTCTTGATCAAACTTCGCCCCTTCGTCACTGAATAGCGTTTTCCAATACGCTAATTTTTGTTTGTATTCCTCCCCTTGTGGTGCAAATTCACGTCCTTTTATATAGTCAAAAGTAATCTCGTTTGGAGCAATCATACCGCCTCGTGCGCCCATTTCTATACTCATATTACAGACAGTCATTCGCCCTTCCATTGACATATTCTCAAAAACGTCACCTGCATATTCTACAAAATACCCTGTCCCTGCATCGGTTCCTAATTTTGCAATGATATATAGTATCACGTCTTTTGGCAGCACATTTTTTGGCAGAGTTCCATTGACGTTAATTCGCATCGTTTTGGGTTTTGAAACCAAAATACACTGGCTTGCAAAAACTTGTGCTACTTGACTCGTCCCAATCCCAAAAGCAATCGTTCCAAACGCCCCGTGCGTAGACGTGTGACTATCGCCACATACCATCGTCATCCCCGGTTGTGTAACGCCCAATTCTGGAGCAATTACGTGTACAATTCCTTGGTATTTATGCCCTAATCCGTAAAGGGTAATATCGTTTTTAGTACAGTTTTCTGTCAATAAAGCGACTTGCTTTCGCGATAACGCATCTTTAATCGGCAAATGCTGATTTTCTGTCGGTACGTTATGGTCTGCCGTAGCCAAAATTCTCTTTGGGCGGTAAATGGGCAATCCTTTGTTTTCTAGTTCGCTAAATGCTTGTGGTGAAGTAACTTCGTGTATTAAGTGTTTGTCAATATAAAGTATCTGTGGTCCGTTATCTATCGTATCTACTACGTGTGCGTCCCATACTTTGTCAAATAAAGTTTTTGCCATATTAATTACAAATTGCTTTGTTTTATTATTTCGTGAATTTGTTCGTCTTTGATTTCTTTGTGCTTGTCTGCAAAAGTAAGAAAAGTTTCATATACCTTATCCAATTCTAACTTGCTGAGTTCATATCCTACATTTTTGGCGCGATATGCCAACGCCGCTCTTCCACTTCTGGCGGTAAGTACGATAGACGATTCACTTACTCCTACCTCTGCTGGGTCTATAATTTCGTAGGTTTCTCTGTTTTTAATTACGCCATCTTGATGAATACCCGAACTATGCGCAAAAGCATTTGCTCCTACAATCGCCTTGTTTGCTTGGACGCCCATTCCCATACTGTCAGAAACTAAGCGACTCATTTCATTGAGCATTTTTGATTTAATATTCGTATGTAAATTAAGGGTTGGGTGTTGTTTCATAATCATTACTACTTCTTCCAGCGAAGTGTTTCCTGCGCGCTCCCCTATTCCGTTTATAGTACATTCTATTTGACGTGCGCCATTCATTGCGCCATATATTGCATTCGCCGTTGCCAATCCCAAATCGTTATGGCAATGGCAAGAAATAACTGCTTTGTCTATATCTTTTACGTTTTCTTTGAGGTATTTAATTTTTTCTCCATACTCTTCTGGCAAGCAATAGCCCGTAGTATCTGGAATATTTAGTACCGTAGCCCCTGCTTTTACAACGGCTTCACACACTCTTGCCAAATATTCATTATCCGTTCTTCCAGCGTCTTCTGCATAAAATTCTACATCTTCAACAAAAGTTTTTGCATACGCTACCGCTTCCACCGCTCTTTCGATTATTTTTTCTCTATCTGACTTAAATTTATGTTGTATGTGAAAATCTGAAGTGCCAATTCCTGTATGTATACGAGGTTTTTTAGCACTTTTCAAAGCCTCTGCCGCAACTTCTATATCTTTTTTAACGGCACGAGTAAGTCCACAAACCGACGCGTTTTTTACTACATTAGCAATGTTTTGAACTGCTTGAAAATCTCCAGGGCTAGAAATAGGAAATCCTGCCTCAATTACATCCACTCCCATCTCATCTAATTGCTTGGCGATAATTAATTTCGTTTTGCCATCTAATTTGCATCCAGGAACCTGTTCCCCGTCTCTCAGGGTTGTGTCAAAAATATAAACCTGTTCTGTACTCATAACTTTAAAAATTTTTGTCAAAAATAAATATTATTACCTTAATATTGCATTTTTACATAAAAACTTATCTGATTTCTAAAAAATATTTTTTACTAAAAATATTAGTATTTATAGGGTTTATAAGTAAATCAAAATAGTATGTCCAAAGACAAAAATTCACTATTTCTTTTAATAAAATCGCTTTCAAAATCTGAAAAAAGGCAATTCAAAATTTATGCTAATAGGATTAATGCAAATAAGAATGCGCAGTTTATAAAACTTTTTGATTTTTTAGAAAATGCCAAAAAGTACAATGAAAAAAATATTTTCAAAAAAAATATTGCTACACAAAAACAACTTCCAAATCTAAAAGTAAATTTATATAAACAAATACTTACTTGTCTAAGATTAAATCCCTCATTGCAAACTATACAATTACAAATAAGAGAAAAAATTGATTTTGCAAATATTTTATATCAAAAGGGATTGCATGTCCAAAGTTTAAAAATTTTAGAAAAAGCGAAAAATATCGCTATTGAATATCACGAAAAAAATATTATTCATGAGATTGTCGAAATAGAGAAAGGAATAGAAACTCAGTATATTAGAGAATATATGGATACTAAAATTGAAAATTTAATCCTACAATCTAATAAGATAAATGCCGATAATGATATTCTAAGTAAACTCTCAAATTTATCTATTATTCTTTACAGTCGTCTCATTAAATCTGGATATGTTAAGAGCGAAAAAGAATTAGCCGAAATCACTAAATATTTTTTTGAATACCTCCCTCAAATAGATTATAGCAATGCAGATTTTAGAGAAAAAATGGGGTATTATATGGTGCATTTATGGTATAGTTTCTTAATTCAAGATTTTCTCTCTGCCTACAAAAATGCCACACGTTGGGTAGGACTATTTATTAATAATCCTAAAATGATAGATGCCAATCACATGACGTTTTTAAAAGCCAGTAACTATCTTTTGGAGTCTTTGTATATGATACAATCCCCAGAAAAACTAAAACTGGCTATCCAAGATTTTGAAAAAGAGAAAGAGCGATTGTGCATCAATGATAATTCTGAGTCTATCTATTTTCTATATTACTACAATAGTTGTTTTAATCTTTGTTTTCTGGAAGGCGCATTTAAAGAAAATATGCATTTAGTGAAAGAGGTATTAGAGGGCGTTGAATCCTACAAAAATCAGATTGGTGAACATCACATTATGGTCTTTTACTACAAAATAGCGTGTCTCTATTTTGGATTAAAAAATTACGATAAATGCAATTTCTATTTAATGAAAATAGTCAAAAACAAGCATTTAAAAATGAGAGAAGACTTTCTCTGCTTTGCGCGCATTTTAAACTTAGTGAGCTACTATGAAGCCGCAAAAGAATTTGAATTGGAAAGAGAATTAAAAAGCACGTATAAGTTTCTAATAAAGATGAACCACCTCAATAAAGTGCAAAAAGCCATTATTCTTTTCTTGAGAAAAATTGAGACCTTATACCCCTCTGAGTTAAAAAGTACTTTTTCAAAATTATACGATGAGTTAAAAAGTTATGCTGACGACCCGTATGAAAAACGCTCATTTCTATATTTAGACATTCTCTCTTGGCTAAAAAGTAAAGTCACCGATATGGACATTATTGAAATCATTAAAGAAAATGCTGCCCAGTCTAATCGTAAGATAGTTCGCTCCATAAAGAGTGAATAGGGGTTTTCGCAACAAATTCCATTTTTTCTTTAGTAATTGGGTGAGACAATACTACTGTTCTAGCATGTAGGTCTATACAGCCATTTTCATTGCTTCTATTTGCTCCATATTTTAAATCTCCCCGTATAGGATACCCAATTTTAGC
>JAMJVX010000042.1 GCA_023558315.1 Flavobacteriaceae bacterium | reverse complement strand
AGTTTTCTTCCCATTATTCCAGGGGCTATTACGTCTTGGATAGGTCTATTTTTAGTCTATAAAATTAGTTACATTGAGAATGACTGGACTTTTTTAACCATTACTCTTGTCATTGCTCTTGTAGTTTTTTTAATGGACTATATTTTGCCTTCGCTTGGAGCAAAAAAATATGGAGGCACAAAAGCTGGAATCATAGGTACCACAATAGGACTTATTGCAGGCATCTTCCTATTAGGAGCTTTTTTAGGACCTTTCGCCATTATAGTTGGACCTTTTGCGGGTGCGTATATTGGTGAAACCATAGGTAATCCTAAGGATAAAAAAAGAGCACTTCGCGCCGCTTTCGGTTCTTTTATAGGGTTTCTGTCCGGAACTTTACTTAAATTTATATTAGGCATCACCTATTTATATTTGTATATAAAAATTATATTAAAACACAAAGAAATTATTTTTTAAAAAACATTATGGAATTACAATATCACTTTATCAACTTTAAACCCACAGAAAATTTAAAAACCTTTGCAAAAAAGGTAGAGAAAATAGAAAAATTTTATGACCCTATTCTAAACGCAGACTTATATCTAAAGTTAGAAAAAGCGTCTGATGTAAAAACTAAAATAGTAGAATTACATATAAAAATATCTAAAAAGAGTTTTATAATAAAAAAAGAAGAAACTTCCTTTAAAATAGGGATAGATAAAGTTTTAGACAGTTGTTCTAAAACGTTAAGAAGAGAAAAAGACAAACTCATCACCAAAAAAAGAAGAGGATAATTTATTATGGAACTTTTTATTATTACTTTCTCCCTTTTACTACTCGGTTTTCTTGGTATTTCTATAAAAATATGGGCTAAAAAAGGGGGCAAATTTGCAGGTACTTGCGCAAGTCAAAATCCCTTTCTAAAAAATTCTGACGAACCATGTTCAATCTGCGGAAAAACAGTAGATGAAAGTGAATGTGCGAATAATTAATCTCTAATTTACTATTGAAGTTTTTATCCAAATTAGGTCCCGGTATCTTATTAGCAGGAGCTTCTATTGGTGTTTCTCATTTAGTACAATCTACACGTGCTGGAGCCGATTTTGGTTTAGGATTGTTATGGGCATTTGTCTTAATCAATCTATTCAAATATCCATTTTTTCAATTTAGTACTCGATATGTAGCGGCTACTGGCAAGCATCTAATCACAGGTTATAATGAATTAGGCAGGAAATATATTTGGATTTATTTTTTTATAAATCTAGCGACCATGTTTACAATTCAAACAGCCGTTACCATTGTCACTGCGGGTATAGCTGCTGAATTATTTCAAGTCAATATTCCCATTGAAATAATATGCGCAATAATTACGCTTATTTGCTTATTAATATTGTTTTTGGGGAAATACAAAGCCTTAGATTTTTTAATGAAAGGCATTATTACTATTCTCTCAATCAGTACAATTGTAGCTTTATTCTTTGCTTTTAAAAATAGTGAAAATACTACACTCTCTTTTGCTCAGGTACTTCCAATTGAAAAAAGCGGTCTATTGTTTTTAATTGCATTTATGGGGTGGATGCCTGCGCCATTAGACATTTCTATATGGCACTCAATTTGGAGTGTAGAACAAAATAAATCTTATAAACCCACCCTGAAAGAGAGTTTATATGATTTTAACATTGGCTATATTACTACAGTTATATTAGGATTGGCTTTCATTTTTTTAGGTTTTTTAGTGATGCACCACAGTGGTACAACTTTCGCAAATGGAGGAGCTGCATTTGCAAAACAATTTATTGAACTGTATACAACTAACTTAGGTGATAAAATGCACCTTGTAGTAGCCATAGCAGCCTTGACTACAATGTTTAGCACTACCATTACTACTCTAGATGGTTCGTCAAGAGTAATGATAGAATTAACCACAATTTTATTTAAGCCTAAAAAGAACAACTACTTTTTATGGCTTACTGTCTTGTCTTTAGGCACTTGTGTTATCTTTTTTTTCCTATTATCTGAAATGTCTTTATTAGTTCAAATAGCCACAGTAGTCTCTTTTTTTATTGCGCCCTTTTTTGCGATTTTAAACTATATATTAGTAACAAAAAAAATTCCAAAAAAATATCAACCATCGGCAGTTATAAAAAGTATTGCAATCGCAGGAATTTTATTTTTAATAGTGTTTACATTTACTTATTTCCTTACTTTTGTATTCTAATTTTTATCTAAATGGAAACAGAAAAAGTTTATAAAAAAAAACCAGAATGGTTAAGAGTAAAACTCCCCATTGGAAAAAAATATACACAACTACGCTCCCTTGTAGATAAGTATAAACTAAATACAATTTGTTCGTCTGGGGCTTGCCCCAATATGGGTGAATGTTGGGGGGAAGGAACTGCTACATTTATGATATTAGGAAATATTTGTACACGCTCGTGTAAATTCTGTGCTGTTCTAACTGGAAAACCTAATGAAATAGATTGGGCAGAACCAGAAAAAGTAGCTAACTCAATTAAAATAATGCAGATTAAACATGCTGTAATTACTTCTGTAGATAGGGATGATTTAAAAGATATGGGTTCAATAATTTGGGCAGAAACAGTTAAAGCAATACGTAGAATTAATCCTACAACAACATTGGAAACGTTAATTCCAGACTTCCAAGAAGACAAAACATGTTTAAACCGAATTGTTGAAGTGGCTCCAGAGGTAATCTCACATAACTTAGAAACCGTTGAAAGGCTTACAAAAGAAGTAAGAATACAAGCAAAGTATGAAAGGAGCTTAAATGTGTTGAGTTATTTAAAAGACCAAGGCGTTAGAAGAACAAAATCTGGTATAATGTTAGGATTAGGTGAGAAAAAAGAAGAAGTAATACAAACCTTAAAAGATTTAAGAAATGCTAAAGTAGATGTTGTAACTTTGGGGCAATACCTTCAACCTAGCAAAAAACATTTACCTGTAGACCGATTTGTCACACCCGATGAATTTAATGACTATAAAGAAATAGCTACCGAAATGGGTTTTATACACGTTGAAAGTGGTGCTTTAGTTCGATCATCGTACAAAGCACATAAACATATTAACTAATTTTAAATTTTAACTAATGAAAATAGGAGTACCAAAAGAAATAAAATCACAAGAATCTAGAGTTGGATTAACCCCCTCTGGTGCCGAAATGTTAATTAGAAACAATCACCAAGTTTTTATTCAATCTCAAGCTGGAGTAGAAAGTGGATATACGGATAATGAATATAAAGATGTGGGATGTACTCTCCTTTCCTCCATAGAAGAAATCTATGAAATTGGAGAAATGATTGTTAAAGTTAAAGAACCTATTGAACCTGAATATTCTCTAATTCAAGAAGGTCAAATATTATTCACTTACTTTCATTTTGCGTCTTCATTAGAATTAACAAAAGCAATGATGAAATCAAAAGCAATTTGTATCGCTTATGAAACTGTTGAAGTTGATGGAACCCTTCCCTTGTTAATCCCTATGTCTGAAGTAGCTGGAAGAATGGCTACTCAGCAAGGAGCAAAATATTTAGAAAAACCTCAAAAAGGCATGGGTATTCTAATAGGGGGAATACCTGGAGTAGCACCTGTTAATGTATTAGTTTTAGGAGGTGGAGTTGCGGGAACTGAGGCAGCTAAAGTAGCCGCAGGTATGGGAGCTAATGTAACTATTTTAGACACTAACCTTAAAAGAATTCGCCAATTAAAAGAATTCATGCCTGCGAATGTAACTTGTTTATACTCATCTAAAACAACCATTGAAAGTTTATTGCCCAATACTCAATTAGTCATTGGATCTGTTTTGGTAAAAGGAGCTAAAGCCCCTAAACTTATCTCAAAAGAAATGCTGGCTTCAATGCCTAAATATAGTGTTATAGTAGATATAGCTATTGATCAAGGAGGTTGTTTTGAATCTAGTAAACCCACTACTCATCAAAACCCAATTTATTTAGAAGATGATATAGTACATTATGCAGTGACTAACATGCCTGGCGCTGTTCCTTTTACTTCAACTCAAGGTCTTACTAATGCTACTTTTCCATATGCTCTTGCAATTGCAAATAAAGGCTGGGAAAAAGCATGTCAAGATGACTTAGCTCTTAAAAAAGGATTAAATATAATAAATGGCGATATTGTTTACCCTGAAGTAGCAGATGCTTTTTCATTAAAGTTAAAAAATATATAATGTTTTTCATTAACTTTGCTAACATAATTACCCCTTAAAAAATAGCTCATGAATTTCAAAGTCCTCCTTCGAATTCTAGGAATGCTTGTCCTTATATTAATCACCTAT
>JAMJVX010000041.1 GCA_023558315.1 Flavobacteriaceae bacterium | reverse complement strand
GACTTATTTAAATATAAGGGATAATTCTAGTTTAACCTGTATCCGATCGGATAGTGGGCATACAATTACCTATTTATTTAATGATAGCAGTCAAAACTTTTCTGATAGCTGTTTACATACTGGAAATAGTATTACAGCAATGGTCATCACTGCAAGTGATACGGATTATACAGGAACCATTAGTGGCACAACGGTCACGTTTCCAGCATTCCTTTATGGTACGACACAAGCGAGTATAAAATCGCTTTCCTTATCGACTAACGCCACTGCAGACAAAAACGTTAACGATGCGATTTCTATCACTGGAGATAGTATTGTAGTAACCGCGCAAGACAACAGCACACAAACACATACGATTATAACAAGCGTAGCACCTGCATCGAGTGGAAATAGTATCACAGCAATGGTTATCACAGCAAACGATACGGATTATACAGGGACCCTTAGTGGAGAAACAACGGTCGTATTCCCAGCATTAGCTTATGGCACTACACAAGCAAGTATAAAATCACTTACCGTATCTGCTTATGCAACGACAGATAAAAACGTAAACGATGCGGTAACTATTACTGGGGATAGTATTATCGTAACGGCACAAGATAACAGCACAAAAACCTATACTCTTACTATATCCATAGCACCCCCCCCATATATAGAAATTCCTGACGCCAATTTAAGAACCGCAATTATTGCCACAGACGAAGTAACCAATAGCGACGTATCTGGTACAGGCATCAGACAAGATGTACTAGAGATAGTGACAACTTTAGACGTAGCTGATGAAGATATAAGTAATCCAAGTGGCATAGAATATATGAGGGCTTTGGATTTTTTAGATATAAATTCTAACTCCCTGACCGCTTTTGACGTATCTACGAATACATCTTTGACTTATTTAAATGTAAGTACAAATCCCTTTACTACTATGAATGTATCTACCAATACGAATTTGAGAAGGTTATATTTAAATAATAACTCCCTTAGCACATTGGATGTATCTACAAATACAGCATTGGAAATTTTAAGTGCACTTAATAATTCCCTAACCGCTTTGGATGTATCTACAAATACAGAATTAAGTTGGTTAACTTTAAATGATAATTCCCTAACCGCTTTAGATACATCTACAAACACAGCATTCTTTTCGTTAAATGTAAACGATAATTCCCTAACCGCTTTGGATGTATCTAACAATACGTCTTTGGTTTATTTATATATTATGAATAATTCTAGTTTAACCTGTATCCAAAGAGCAATCGGGCAAACAATAATTTTTTTATCTAAAAACGCCAGCCAAACTCTCTCTACTAATTGCTATGCGGTTTCGGGGGGCAGTATAAACTACATTAACATCCCAGACGCTAATTTTAGAAGTGCAATTATTGCCACAGACGAAGTATCCAATAGCGACGTCTCTGGATCATCTATCACACAAGATGCATTGGCAAGAGTGACAAATTTAGACGTAAATGATAGCGATATAAATTCATTAAGTGGTGTAGGTTATATGACGTCTTTGACTAATTTAGATTTTAATACTAATAACCTAACTACTGTGAATATATCTACCAATACGGATTTGACTGAGTTAAATGCAAGTACAAATTCGCTGACTGCTTTAAATGTATCTTCGAATACGGATTTAACTGATTTAAGAGTAAGCACTAATTCCTTGACCGCTTTGGATGTCTCTACGAATACATCTTTGACTTATTTAAGGGTAAGTTCTAACTCCTTGACCGCTTTGGATGTATCTACGAATACATCTTTGAATTATTTAAGGTTAAATTCTAACTCACTAACTTCTTTGGATATATCTTCAAATACGTCTTTGACATATTTGAATGTAAAATCAAATTCCTCACTAACCTGTATCCAAATTGCAACAGGGCAAACGATTAGTAACGAACAATTAGATGACACACAAACTTTAACAGGTAGTTGTTTTTAGATAAGTAATAAATAGCTATGGTTTTTTAGTGAAAAACTCTTTTGGTGTTGTTTACAACTATCGCTATGCTGTTCTTTTTGGCAGGAGTTCCATTATGGGTATTCCATTGATAGAGAAAGACAGAAGGCACGGTTTTCTGATATTTACAGTATTGAAAATGCGGTATTATTTTTCAATTAAGGGTGTCAATTAAGTATTTCTATTCTTCCTTCAAGGATTTCAAAAAATTGATACATTCTTTTCTCCATAGGGAATTGTGTCTACTTTTATCTAAAATCTTGGGAGATAATACCACATTAAATACGGCATAAGAAGTATAGGTTAATTCGTTGTATAACGACAGTAATTTTTCAAAAGCTTTTGCAGGAGATTTTTCTTTTTGTATGGCTTTTTGTGTTGCAATTACAGGATTCATTTTTAAATCTAAAACTACTTCTCTTTCAATATCATAAAAATAAAAAGGAACTGATGTACTTGCTCTATAGCCTATATTCTCTGGGTAATTCATTGAGTAATCTTCTTTTATTTCTAAAGAAAAAAGCTTTTGATACGTTTTGTTTATAGCAAAAATACCATAGTTCTGCATTACATATTTTGTGTTTCTATGAATAATATTTGAAAAATAATCAATCTCCTTTTTTAATAAACTAAATGTATAATTACTCCTATGTGAAGTAAGTAAACTCACTTTGGAATAATCTGCTATCCCCTTAATTAAAGCGTGGTGGTCTTTGTTAAAAATAGAAGGGTTTTTATCAAGGAAATTACTTTTTGATACTAAAAAGAAAAATAGCCCACTTAACTTATACTTTCTAAACAATACAATAAACTCATCGTAAGTATCATAAGGGTCTTTTTGATATTTTAATAATACATAAATTCGTTCAAATATTTTCCAAAACTCTAATTTCCAAACATCTTCCAGCATTTCAAAAGAAGTCCTAAATATGTTTTTTCGTCTGTATTTATAAGGGTCTGTTACTTTTATTATGGGACTAAACTTGGGTTTATTAAACGATTTATGCTTTAACCCTGGAAACTTTTTTAATAATATATTTTTAATCACATTTGCCCATATATCTACCAGCGGTTTTTCTAAAAAATTATTTTTATACGCTACGCTCGCTTCTGCTGAAAATCTGCCCAAATCATCTTTAAAATGGGGTAAATATTCTTCATATCTTGACAATAAATAAAAACTAGAAGCAAATAAATCAAAAGGAAGCAAATCATTCTCTTTCACTCTAAAAAACACTGGAATCCCTTCCCATTTTTCAACTTTTATACTTAAGTGTTTAATTCCTTGTTCAAATAATAAAGGGGTGGCTGAAAAATGAAACTCGTTCCCAAGGGGTTGAGGCGCATAACTAAATTTTGGACCTGAGTACGAAACAAACTCTTCTATAGAACTTGATAAAAAAAATTCAATTCCTAATATATTCTTAAAGATTTGAGTAAAAATATAATTGACTCGCTCTGTCTTTTTATTTGTATATATGAATAACAAAATATTTATAATTTATTTTCATCCAAAAAACTGAAATAGTTTTCTCCCGAAACAATAATATGGTCTAGCAGAGAAATATCTAAATTTTTTGAGGCTTCTTTTATTTTTTGTGTCACTTTTATATCTAATTCACTAGGGGTTAGATTTCCTGAGGGGTGATTGTGCGCCACAATCATTGCAGTAGCATTTAATTCTAAGGCTTTTTTTAAAATAATTTTTATATCCACTACTGTTTTTGAAATTCCCCCTTTACTAATACATACTTTTCGCAATAAATGACCCGCTTGATTGATATACATCACCCAAAATTCCTCGTGTGTTAAATCTGCAATATCTATTTTAATAGTATCAAACGCATTTTTACTACTAGTAAGTGTCTTAATTTTTTTAACACTATCATTTTGATTAAACCTCTTCCCTAATTCTAATGCTGCCTTAATTTTTACTGCCTTTGCAAATCCAATCCCTTTAAATTGAGTTAAGCTATCTAAAGAGAGTTGGTATAATTTTGTAATATCATTTTCGGTGGATGCTAAAATTTTTTGCATGAGCTGAATCGCGCTTTCTTTATTTGTACCACTGCCTATAATAATCGCTAATAGCTCCGCATTTGATAACGCCTTTGACCCTTGTGCAATCATTTTTTCACGCGGTCTGTCTGCTTTATCCCATTGTTTTATTGAGAA
>JAMJVX010000040.1 GCA_023558315.1 Flavobacteriaceae bacterium | reverse complement strand
TTGTTTAAGGCAGAGTTTTTATATCAATATCATAAGACACATAAACGCAAACTAAGAGATTATTTTTTTGGGTTTTCTGGGAAATTAAATCAAATCGTTTATCCTTTTAGAAATATAGTTAATGTATTACTTAAATATGAGTTATTTAACATATTTATAAAAAGTCTTTTAAAGGTCTCTAAAAAACACAATTTGCCAATTATTCATAATAGTTTAATTAATCACTTAAATAATAATATTTTAAATACTTATAAAACAAATAAATGTGTTTATATTTATATAGATGAATTCATAAATTATTGGGAAGTAGAGATAGGAAAGGATGTCTTTAATCTTCTGACAAAATTAGGATATGAAGTTAAATATTTACCCTATTCAGAAAGTGGGAGAACCTACATATCTAAAGGTTTTCTAAAGGAAGCGAAAAAATGTGCTACAACGAACATAGAATTATACAAAAATATAATTACTAATAATATTCCTTTGGTGGGCATAGAACCCTCAGCAATCTTAACATTTAGAGATGAATATTCTAAATTAGTACCTGAATTTGACAATTGTAAATCATTGAAAAACAACATTTTTATGATTGAAGAATTTTTGTATAACGAATATAAATTAAACAACATAAAACCCTCTCAGTTTACTGATAAAGCTGTGACGCTTATTGTTCATGGTCATTGCTATCAAAAGACTCTTGGAAATATGAAGAATACAATCGATATACTTAACATCCCAAAGAATTACAGTGCTTCGTTAATGGATACTGGATGTTGTGGTATGGCTGGCTCTTTTGGATACGAAAAAGAACATTATAATATAAGTATGGAAATTGGAGAGGAACGACTTTTTCCACAAGCACGAGAAGCTTCGCCAGAAACTATTATTGTTGCAAATGGAATGAGTTGTAGAGAACAAATCTTGCATGGTACTAAACGAAGGGCGTTACATCCCGCTACAGTATTGCTTCGCGCATTAAAATAAATTTTGTAGTTTTGGCTTTTTAAAAAATTTATGACAGGAAACACCTTTGGAAAAGCATTTAGTTTAAGAACTTTTGGAGAATCTCATGGGAAAGGCTTAGGGGGAATTATTGAAGGTTGCCCAGCGGGTATTGTTTTAGATTTTGATAAAATACAAACTGAACTAAACCGCCGTAAACCGGGACAATCTAATATCGTGACACAACGAAAAGAGGAAGATGAAGTTGTTTTTTATTCAGGGATTTTTGAAGGAAAAACAACAGGTACCCCTATTGGTTTTCTAATTCATAATAAAGATGAAAAATCAAAAGACTACGACCATATAAAAGAGACTTATCGTCCATCTCATGCGGATTATGTTTACGATAAAAAATATGGATTTAGAGATTATAGGGGAGGAGGGCGCTCTTCTGCACGCGAAACAGTATGTCGAGTGGTAGCAGGAGCAATTGCAAAGCAGATTATCCCCAACATTAGATTCACTGCGTACGTAAGTGGAGTAGGGGAATTGCAACTTAATTCCACTTACAAAGAACTAGATTTTTCTCAAATAGAACAAAATAAAGTGCGTTGTCCAGATACTCAAATGGCGTCTGAAATGGAAACATACATAAAGCAAATAAGAAAAGAAGGGGATACGGTAGGTGGTATAGTTAGTTGTGTGATAGAAAACGTTCCTATAGGTTTGGGAGAGCCTGTTTTTGATAAATTACATGCAGAATTAGGGAAAGCCATGTTGTCTATCAATGCCGTAAAAGGATTTGAATATGGGAGTGGTTTTGAAGGCGCAAAAATGAAAGGGAGTACTCACAATGATTTGTACAATACAGATGGTACAACACAACAAAATTACTCTGGAGGAATACAAGGTGGCATATCTAATGGGATGGATATTTATTTTAAAGTAGCTTTTAAACCTGTCGCTACGCTAATGCAAAGCCAGAAAAGCATTACAAAAGACCACAAAGAAACAACCGTAGAAGGAAAAGGAAGACACGATCCTTGTGTAGTACCAAGAGCCGTTCCCATAGTAGAAAATATGGCTGCTATTGTGATTGCTGATTTCTTTTTACGAAATAAACTTATTGTTTAATAATTGTTTTTTTTACTATATTTGTTGAAAAATTTATCATATGAAAACTAAAAAATTCCCTTTACACTGGAAAATAATGATTGGAATGCTGTTAGGTATTCTATTTGGAATAGTAATGACACAACTAAGTTGGGGTGGTCAATTCACAAAATTCTATATTAAACCCCTAGGGACTATTTTTATTAATAGTCTGAAATTAATTGCAATTCCATTAATATTAGCCTCCTTAATAAAAGGAATATCTGATTTGAAAAACATTTCCAAACTTTCAAAAATGGGAGGGAGAACGGTAATTACTTATTTGCTTACTACCCTTACTGCTGTATTGATAGGGATGACTTTAGTAAACATTATTAAACCTGGAAGTTCTGTTACTGAAAAAACTAGAAATGATTTGATGGTTGCTTATCAAGATAACGCCAATGAAAAGATGTTAATTGCTGAAGAGCAGAAAGGGCAAGGGCCTTTACAATTTATTGTTGATATTGTTCCCTCTAATATATTTGATGCAGCAACAGACAATAAAAACATGTTACAAGTAATCTTTTTTGCCATTTTTATAGGTGTAGCATTGATTTATATCCCAAAAGAAAAAGCAAAACCCGTAAAAGATTTTTTTGATAGTTTTAATCACGTAATCCTAAAGATGATAGATTTTATCATGCTGGCTGCACCATTTGGCGTATTTGGGTTGCTTGCTGCGATTGTGGTAGAAGCCCCAAATATAGATTTATTTAAAGCATTGGGAATGTACTCATTTACCTTAGTGATAGGATTGGCAATAATGATAGGAATTTACATTATGCTTGTAAGGATTTTCACTAAAAGAAAAGCCTCTTTCTTTTTAAAGGGAATTTCTCCAGCACAATTATTGGCTTTTTCCACTAGCTCTAGTGCTGCAACATTGCCAGTAACTATGGATAGAGTAGAAAATAAATTAGGCGTTGATAAAGAAGTGAGCAGTTTTGTGTTACCCATCGGTGCTACTATAAATATGGACGGAACGAGCTTGTATCAAGCGGTAGCTGCTATCTTTATTGCGCAAACTTTTGGAATGGATTTAAGTTTATCTACCCAACTTGGGATTGTTCTTACGGCTACATTAGCTTCTATTGGTGCTGCAGCAGTACCTAGCGCAGGTATCGTTTTATTAGTAGGTGTACTTGCACAAGCGGGAATACCAGAAGCAGGATTAGCCCTTATATTTGCTGTTGACAGACCTTTGGATATGTGTAGAACTGTAGTAAATGTAACTGGAGATGCCACGGTATCTATGATAGTCGCTAAGTCTGTAAAAAAGCTTAAAAAAGTTAAGGAATAATCTTACTCTTTGATATCCCATTTATTAAATGAAAATATTAATAGCCACTGATGCCTATTTTCCACAAATAAATGGTGTAGTTAGAACATTACACGAAACAAGCGAAGTCCTAAAATCTCAAGGACATACAGTAGAATTTATTACTCCTGAGATGTTTTTGACTACTCCCTTACCTAAATACAACGAGATTAAATTATCGTTAAATGTATGGCCAAAAGTGGGTAAGTTGATTAAGAAAATTAATCCTGAGGCTATACATATTGCTACAGAAGGTTCGATTGGATATGCAACAAGGCAGTACTGCATAAAAAACAACTTAAAGTTTACTACTTGTTTTAATACGCGATTTGATAAGTACATGAAATTGTACTTTCCCTATATCCCAGAAAAATGGACGGAAGACTTATTAATTAAATTTCACAATAAAGCAGAAAAAATCTATGTACCTACGGAATCTATGCGAAAAGAATTGGCAGAAATGGGTGCTGATACGAGCAAAATGGTGGTATGGCATAGAGGAGGAAATCACGGAGCATTCAAAAATCCCAAAAAAATAAATTTGCCTTACCAAGGACCTATATGGCTATATGTAGGTAGGGTAGCGGCAGAGAAAAACATTAGAGCTTTTCTTGAATTAAAATTAGAAGGGACTAAATTAATTATTGGGCAAGGTCCTGATTTAGAAAAATTAAAAAAAGAATTTCCTAAAGATGTGTTTTTAGGAAAAAAAGAAGGAGAGGAGTTAACTTCTTTCTTTGCGTCTGCTGACGTTTTTGTTTTCCCTAGCAAGACAGACACCTTTGGTATAGTGATTTGTGAGGCTTTAAATTGTGGTACGCCAGTAGCTGCATATCCCGTTCCCGGACCCAAAGACATCTTTGAGGGTTCCAAAATAGATTGCTTAGACAAGGATTTAGGAAAATCTGCACTAAAAGCACTAAAAGTAGATAGAAACGACTGCTTAGCATTTGCCAAAAAATTTACGTGGGAAGAAACCACAAAAGTATTTTTTGAGCATATTTCGCCGAATAGTTAAAAAATACTTTATATTTACATCAATTATTTTCATAGTCCATTGAAAAAAGTATTAATTTTTTTAATTACTTATTTATTTACGTCTATAGT
>JAMJVX010000039.1 GCA_023558315.1 Flavobacteriaceae bacterium | reverse complement strand
TTGTAATTACTCTTAAAAATAATGAAAACTCCCTTCAAGAGGTGGTTTTAAAGGCATCAGACCCCATTGCTGAGGAATTTTCGGTAGTGAAATTAGAGCGTATAAAAGACATTTATTTTAATCCTGTATCTTTAGGAGACCCATTAAGAGCTATTACACTTTTTCCCTTATCTACAAATACGGACGAAACAGCAAACATCTCCTTGCGAGGGAGTGACCCTAGCAAATCACGGGTGTTTTTTAATAATGTACCTATATACCGCCCTGTGAGAGCGAGCAACCTTAACAACCAAGGATTTTTTAGTTTATTCAATCCAGAACTCCAAGAAAGTCTATATATTCACGGGGCAAACCCTCCTTTAAACTTTGGTAATTCCAGTGCAGGATTGGTAGAAATACAAACGAGAAAAAAGCACCCCGCCAATCAAATTCAAACCTCTTTAGGTATGGCAAGTGCAGGCGTGTTTTTAACGCAACAATTAAATGATGAAAATAGTTTTTTACAAGCCTACGGAAACTACCAGTTCTCTGACTTTTTTACGGCATTGAATAATAACCCTACCACAAGAGGAGGAGAATTAATTAGTTTTGGTACTAAAGATTTTGGATTAAATTTTCACACGAAACTCAGTAATAAATGGCTCTTTAATTCTTTTACCTATTTTTTAGATGAGGAATATATGGGTAAAGCTGAAAATTTTACCTACAGAGGAGATGTAAAATCAAGTAATAGACGGTTTTTTACTGTAAACAATATAAAATACGTGAGTGAAGAAAGTATTTTATCTTTTAATACCTTAGTAGATAACAATATGCGTAATTCCAGTTTTGGAAACTCAGAGTTGAAAAATACGATAGAGGGATACTACGCTTCCTTAAACTATAAATACTTTTTCTCTGATGATTTACATATAGAAACGGGGGCTACTTATGATTTCAACACTACGCAATATAAGGGAGTTAGCCCTACCTATTTCTATGCGTTGCATCCAGATGCGCCAAGTAGTAATATAGATACTAAGATAGAAAATCAGTTTTTAGAACCCTATGCCTACACCAAATGGGATATTAAAAACGGGTTTATTTTTTCAATGGGGATACGGACAAACGTCCCTATAAATGGGCAAAAAAACTATTTAAGTTACCAATCTGGGACACGGTATAATTTTACCGAAAATCATTTTATTTCTTTTAATACTGGGCAATATCACAGTTATAACGTCCCTAATCCATCAGCTCAAAATTACAATTTACTAAAAAGTGAGCAAGCGGCTTTAGACTACTCCAATGAGTTTGATAATTTTAAACTCACCGCTGCCGTATATCAAAAAAAAGAAACAGAATCCCATAGAGAAATTAATATCATAGGTGCTGAGTTATTTATAGACTTTACTGTGAAAAAATATTTTAGAGTAGTGCTCACAAATTCTTTTTTAGATAATGTAATTACTATGAACGGCAAAAAGTACAACAACCGAAATGATTTGGATTATTACCCAAGAATATCTCTACAATTTACTCATCCTAAATACCCAGTAGTTGCTTTAAATTATACCCATAGACCTGGATTATATTACACACCACTAACCAATAGTATTTTAAATACGGAAATTGATGTGTATCAGCCCATTTATAGCGATGATACAAACAGTGCACAATATGGGAATTACAACAGATTAGATGTAGCTATCAATAAATATTTTACATTTAAAAAGAATGCGCTATTAGTATTCGCTACTGTCAATAATATTTTAAATCAAAAAAATCAAAGTACCCTTCTCAATAATAAGGATTATACAGAAGAATATTTTGACAATTATACTACCCTATCATTTTATATTGGCATAGGCTATCATTTTAATTATTGATTTTTTTTTCTATTTCCATCAGAAAATACATTTAATATTTTAAAACTCATAAAGAGTATATTTTTTTATATATTTGCACACTTTTATTTTCAAATATGAAAACAGTTCAGTTTAGGCAAGCGATTTGCGAGGCAATGACAGAGGAAATGCGTAGAGATGATACCATTTATTTGATGGGTGAAGAAGTGGCAGAATATAATGGAGCATACAAGGCTTCCAAAGGAATGTTGGATGAATTTGGCGCAAAAAGAGTTATTGACACTCCTATCTCAGAAGCGGGTTTTGCAGGAGTAGGCGTAGGTTCTACAATGACAGGAAATCGTCCTATAATTGAGTTTATGACTTTTAATTTTGCTTTAGTTGGTATTGATCAAATTATAAATAACGCAGCTAAAATTAGACAAATGTCTGGCGGACAATTCAAATGTCCAATAGTATTTAGAGGTCCTACAGCTTCGGCAGGACAGTTAGCAGCGACACACTCACAGGCTTTTGAAAGTTGGTATGCCAATTGCCCAGGGCTAAAAGTAATCGTTCCTTCAAATCCCTATGATGCCAAAGGACTTTTGAAATCGGCTATTAGAGATGAAGACCCAGTAATTTTTATGGAGTCTGAGCAAATGTATGGAGACAAAGGAGAAATTCCTGAAGGGGAATATTTACTCCCTATTGGTGTGGCTGATGTTAAAAGAAGAGGAGACGATGTAACTATTGTTTCTTTTGGAAAAATACTCAAAGAAGCCTTAAAAGCAGCAGATGAACTTAAAAAAGAAGATATACATTGTGATGTAATAGACCTCCGTACGGTACGTCCTTTGGATTATGACACAATATTTGAATCGGTAAAGAGAACAAACCGTTTAGTTATCTTAGAAGAGGCTTGGCCTTTTGGAAATATCTCTACTGAAATAACTTACCAAGTTCAAAATCAAATATTTAGCTATTTAGATAGCCCAATAGAAAAAATAAATACTGCTGATACACCAGCACCCTATTCTCCAGTGCTTTTACAAGAATGGTTACCCAATAGTAACGACGTAATCAAGGCAGTGAAGAAAGTTTTGTACAAATAAATAAAAATAATTTAATTAAATTTTATCATGAATAATAACACTATTTTATACATCCCTTTAATTTTTTCAATCGTTGGAATCATTTATATGATTGTTCGAACATTTTGGATTAATAAACAGGACACAGGTTCAGAAAAAATGGTATCAATCGCAAATAATATACGAAAAGGGGCTTTAGCCTTTTTAAATGCTGAGTACAGAGTACTCTCTATTTTTGTCGTAATTGCAGCGGTTTTACTATATATTGTTTCTACTGTTGTCCCTACGACACATTGGTTAATCGTAGTTGCTTTTGTTTTCGGTGCTTTTTTCTCTGGATTAGCTGGAAATATTGGAATGCGAATTGCCACAAAATCAAATGTTAGAACGACACAAGCTGCTACAAAAAGTATTGCAAAAGCCTTAAAAGTTTCTTTTGCAGGAGGCGCTGTGATGGGATTAGGAGTCGCTGGATTAGCCGTATTAGGACTTACGCTATTTTTCTTATTTTTTATAGGAAAATTTATGGGACAAGGGGGTGACTTTTACACGAATATGACAATTGTCTTAGAATCCCTTGCTGGATTTTCATTAGGTGCTGAATCTATCGCTCTTTTTGCAAGAGTAGGTGGTGGAATTTATACAAAAGCTGCGGATGTAGGTGCGGATTTAGTAGGAAAAGTAGAAGCTGATATTCCAGAAGATGATCCAAGAAACCCTGCTACTATCGCTGACAACGTAGGTGATAATGTGGGTGATGTTGCGGGTATGGGAGCGGATTTATTCGGTAGTTATGTGGCTACTGTATTAGCGGCAATGGTATTAGGTAACTACATTATAAAAGATATGAGTACTGCTATTGGAATGCCATTTACTGATAACTTCTTAAATATGGGACCTATTTTACTTCCTTTGATGATTGCTGGTATAGGGATTATTGCTTCTATCATTGGGACATTTTTCATTAAAGTAAAAGAAGGTGCTAAAGAAAAACAAGTACAGGCTTCGTTAAATATTGGGAACTTTATTTCTGTATTGATTACTGGTATCGTTAGTTATTTTCTAATTTCATGGATGTTACCAGATGTATTAAGAGGTGTTTCTTTCTTAGGAGAAGGAAATATAGATGTATCTAGTTCAAATATTTTCTATACTACTTTAATAGGACTATTAGTAGGGTATATAATCTCATTCCTTACTGAATACTACACTGCATTAGGAAAAAAACCAGTTTTGGGTATCGTAAAAAATTCTGATACTGGAGCAGGAACAAATATTATTGCTGGACTTTCAACGGGTATGTTATCTACTTTATTTCCAATAATCTTATTTGCAATTGCGATTTGGATTTCATATGACCTTGCTGGATTTTATGGCGTAGCGATTGCTGCTTCTACAATGATGGCAACCACAGGAATGCAATTAGCTATTGATGCTTTTGGTCCCATTGCTGACAATGCAGGGGGTATAGCTGAAATGAGTCAATTAGATAAAAAAGTACGTGAAAGAACAGATATTCTTGATTCAGTAGGAAATACAACTGCTGCAGTAGGAAAAGGATTTGCTATTGCCTCTGCTGCTCTTACTGCCTTAGCCTTATTTGCTGCCTATGTAACATTTACTGGGATAGATGGAATAAACATTTTCAAAGCAGATGTATTGGCAATGTTATTTATTGGTGCTATGGTTCCTGTTTTATTTTCTTCTTTAGCAATAAAATCTGTAGGTACTGCAGCGAATAAAATGGTAGAAGAGGTGAGACGTCAATTTAGAGAAATCAAAGGAATTCTTACAGGAAAGACAGAACCTGAATATGAAAAATGTGTAGAAATATCAACTAAAGCAGCCCTTAAAGAAATGCTTTTACCCGGAATTATCACTATTAGTTTTCCAATAATCATTGGTTTTTTCATAGGTGCTGAAGCACTTGGAAGCTATATGGCTGGTGTTACAGTATCTGGAGTGATTTGGGCAATATTTCAAAATAATGCTGGAGGTGCTTGGGACAATGCAAAGAAGTCTTTTGAAGCGGGAGTAGAGATTAATGGTAAGATAGTTAAAAAAGGTTCAGACGCTCATAAAGCTGCCGTAACTGGAGATACTGTTGGAGATCCTTTTAAAGATACTTCTGGACCATCAATGAATATCCTTATTAAATTGACTTGTTTAATTGGTCTTGTTATTGCTCCAATTATTAGTATAAAAGAACACAATACGCATACTGCGCAAAAAGAATCTACGGAAAAAACTATTTATGTAGAGAATACTGATAATAAACTAACATATAATAAGTAAGTTTATTTTTCTAATACTAAAAAAGCCACTCAAATTGAGTGGCTTTTTTTATGAACTATAGTTTATAAGTTGTCTCTATTATTTTCTATATTGACTCGTGTAGTCAAATACATTTTTTAAAATATTGAAATCTGAATCTGATAATGCTTTATTCCTTCTTTTCATCATTGCGTTAATATCTTTAATCGCTTTATCAAAAATATAGGTATTGTCTTTTGAAGTTCCACCAAAACTAAAACTCGGAATAAATTTTGGAGGAAAGTCTCCTCCATAAATATTTGCACACAAACCAGTGACTGTACCGGTATTAAACATAGTATTTATACCACTTTTACTATAATCTCCCATCATTAATCCACAAAACTGTAAATTTGTTTCTACAAAATCTTCTTTCTCATAACTCCATATACGAACCTTTGAATAATTATTTTTCATATTTGAAGTATTTGTATCTGCACCTAAATTACACCAATAGCCAATTACAGAATCTCCCAGAAATCCCTCGTGTCCTTTGTTTGAGTATCCCATAATTATAGAATTCTTTACCTCTCCTCCTACTTTGCTAAATGGACCAATAGATGTACCTCCATATATTTTAGAACCTAATTTTACTACACTTGATTCTCCTAAGTTAAAGGGTCCTCTAATGATACTCCCCTCCATAATTTCTGCATTTTTACCAATGTATATTGGCCCTTCCTCAGCATTTAAAATAGTAAAATTTAATTTAGCCCCTTTCTCTATAAAAATATTCTTAGTATCACCTAATAGAGATATGGTTTCAGGAATTCTTTCACTTTTTCTATTAGAAGTTAGTCGGTAAAAATCTTTAGTAATTTGACTCTCATTAAAAGAAAACAAATCCCACTTTTCATTTATGATGTGTAATGGAGTATCAACTTGATGCTTCTTAATTGAATTGAAATTCTCTGGAAAAGAATTTCCATTTACATGTACAGCAATAAATTCAACTCCTTGAAACAACCCTTCATTTATATCTAAATTTTTAATTTTATCTATAACATCCTTTTCAGGAATACAAGTAGCATTAATAAATACTGTATTTTCAGAAAAAGGAAGGGTTCTATTATCTGATAAATAATCAACCGTATTAATATTTAAAGTAGAGTTAAGAAAATGTTCCCACTTTTCAAAAATAGTATCAATACCAACTCTAAGGTCTGCTATAGGTTTATTTAAGGTAAATGGATATAAAGATTTTCTTTGAGAAATTGTCTCAAAAAGGCAGTAGTTCATTAGTAGTTATTAAATAACTATTATGATTATTTTTTATACTTAGCGTATTTAGTTTTGAATTTATCTATTCTACCCGCAGTGTCAACTAATTTAACTTTACCAGTATAATAAGGATGTGATGTTCTAGATATTTCTAATTTAATTAAAGGATATTCTTTACCTTCAACTTTTATAGTTTCTTTAGTTTCTGCAGCTGATTTAGCTAAAAACACGTCATTGTTAGACATATCTTTAAATGCTATTAATCTGTAATTTTTTGGATGTATCCCTTCTTTCATTTGAGTTAAATTTTAAAAATGCAAATATAAAGTAATATTTCAAATAATTATTAAAAGAATTGTATAGAAATTTCGCAATAAAACAGTGGAGAATATCGGAGTCGAACCGATGACCTCTTGAATGCAAATCAAGCGCTCTAGCCAGCTGAGCTAATTCCCCATGATTGCAATTATAATTTGTTAGTAGTCTCGGGCAGGCTCGAACTGCCGACCTCTACATTATCAGTGTAGCGCTCTAACCAGCTGAGCTACGAGACTATATTTATTTATTAAAAAGAAAAGACAGCAAGTAAAACACAAATTGAAATTCATCGTTTCATATTTAAATTGTTTTAAATTAATCTAGAAAAGATATATTCCAGCCGCACCTTCCGGTACGGCTACCTTGTTACGACTTAGCCCCAGTCACTAGTTTTACCTTAGGCAGCTCCTTTCGGTCACCGACTTCAGGTACCCCCAGCTTCCATGGCTTGACGGGCGGTGTGTACAAGACCCGGGAACGTATTCACCGCATCATGGCTGATATGCGATTACTAGCGATTCCAGCTTCACGCAGTCGAGTTGCAGACTGCGATCCGAACTGAGATTGGTTTTGAAGATTTGCTCCTACTCGCGTAGTGGCTGCTCTCTGTACCAACCATTGTAGCACGTGTGTGGCCCAGGACGTAAGGGCCGTGATGATTTGACGTCGTCCCCACCTTCCTCACAGTTTACACTGGCAGTTTCATCAGAGTTCCCGGCATTACCCGTTGGCAACTAATGATAGGGGTTGCGCTCGTTATAGGACTTAACCTGACACCTCGCGGCACGAGCTGACGACAACCATGCAGCACCTTGTAAGTAGTCCGAAGAAAGGTTTATCTCTAAACCATGCAACTTACATTTAAGCCCTGGTAAGGTTCCTCGCGTGTCATCGAATTAAACCACATGCTCCACCGCTTGTGCGGGTCCCCGTCAATTCCTTTGAGTTTCACTCTTGCGAGCGTACTCCCCAGGTGGGTCACTTATCACTTTCGCTTAGCCACTCAACACACCCGTGTGCATCAAATAGCTAGTGACCATCGTTTACGGCGTGGACTACCAGGGTATCTAATCCTGTTCGCTCCCCACGCTTTCGTCCCTGAGCGTCAGTATATTATTAGTAATCTGCTTTCGCAATTGGTATTCTGTGTAATATCTAAGCATTTCACCGCTACACTACACATTCTAACTACTTCATAATAACTCAAGTTTAATAGTATCAAAGGCCATTCTACAGTTAAGCTGTAGGATTTCACCTCTGACTTATCAAACCGCCTACGGACCCTTTAAACCCAATGATTCCGGATAACGCTTGGATCCTCCGTATTACCGCGGCTGCTGGCACGGAGTTAGCCGATCCTTATTCTTACAGTACCGTCAAGCTCCCTCACGAGGGAGTGTTTCTTCCTGTATAAAAGCAGTTTACAACCCATAAGGCCGTCTTCCTGCACGCGGCATGGCTGGATCAGGCTTTCGCCCATTGTCCAATATTCCTCACTGCTGCCTACCGTAGTAGTCTGGTCCGTGTCTCAGTACCAGTGTGGGGGGCTCCCCTCTCAGGGCCCCTACCTATCGTTGCCTAGGTGAGCCGTTACCTCCCCTACAAGCTAATAGGACGCATGCTCATCTTTTACCACCGGAGTTTTCCTCTTATAATCATGTGATTAAAAGAGCGTATGAGGTATTATTCTAAATTTCTCTAAACTATCCCTCTGTAAAAGGCAGATTGCATACGCGTTACGCACCCGTTCGCCGGTCGTCAGCGAAGTGCAAGCACTTCCTGTTACCCCTCGACTTGCA
Source organism: Flavobacteriaceae bacterium (assembly GCA_023558315.1). Taxonomy (GTDB): domain Bacteria; phylum Bacteroidota; class Bacteroidia; order Flavobacteriales; family Flavobacteriaceae; genus JAMJVX01. The sequence continues at coordinate 1,392 of JAMJVX010000039.1, read as the reverse complement.
TGTGTAAAGCCTGCCGCTAGCGTTCATCCTGAGCCAGGATCAAACTCTTCGTTGTAAATATAAAAGTTTATAAAACAACTTAAAATTGACTTATCTCAAAATGGTTTTACTTCTTAACGTATTATTATATAACACGCTAGCTGTCATTTCTAATTTTTCAAAGAACGTTTTTTGATATTATTTTCAAAAAAGAGTGCAAATATATAAAGTATTTTTAACTACAATGCCTCTTTTTAACTTTTTTTTGAATTATTTTATTAACATATATCCACTACTAATTTATCAAACGATTTAAATAGTTTCTTATCTCTAACAATCAGATAGTTAAGACGGGTTTATGAATATGAAAATATTTAACTTTTTACGCCTATTTATAAATTAATTTTATTTATTGTGTTTTTTTATTTATAATTTTTGTACTCTTGTCTCTAATATTAACTATTTAAACACTAAAATTATGAAAAAAACTATTATTTTTTTAACCTTGATTTTTATTTTAATTCAAGGATATTCTCAAGATTCAAATTTTCAAGAAAAATTTGATAAACACATAATCTACTCGACTGATATAGATTCTATTGTTTTTCCTGATTATTTTAAACAACAAAATGTAATTGATTCAATATCTAAAAACTTTGGAAATTGGCACCGAAGAGCTTTAGCCATTGAAGATTATTTAATAAATAATTCCTCGGTTCAAATAAAAATTGATAGTACCACAAGAACTGTTATCCTTCAAAATGGCACGAAGAAAATCCTAACTCCAAATGCTGTGTATGACGAAGCTGGATACACATTTGAAAAAGAATTTAAAAAATTGAATCTTTTATTATTTAGAGTTCAATGGTATGAAGGCAACAGTTATTTTCTTTTAAATACAAAGACAGGAGAAAGAACTTATACAATTGGTAGAGTTTATATAAATCCAAACAATACACTCATGATTAGTATAAATGACGATATAGAAGCTGGGTATTCCTATAATGGCTTTGAATTGTTTAAGATTGAAGAAAATGGAAATTTAAAAAAGTTATGGGAATTATCAACTTCTTGGGCTCCTAAAAAAATTAAATGGCTTAATAATTATTCCTTTATAGTTGGCGGGTACACTTACCCAATTACAAAGAAAGGTAAATTTAAACAAATTTTTAAGAAAATAACAATAAAAAAAATGGAATAATGTAACAAAATATAATCTATTTAATGAATCTAATTTAAAAAAGTTAAATAATTCTCTACCCCAACCAACCTTCTCTATCTAGGCTTCTGTATTGGATTGCTTCTGCGATATGATTGTTTTGAATGTGCTCCTCCTCGTTAAGGTCTGCAATCGTTCTCGCTACTTTTAATATTCTATCATAAGCGCGTGCGGATAAAGACAGTTTGTCCATG
>JAMJVX010000038.1 GCA_023558315.1 Flavobacteriaceae bacterium | reverse complement strand
AGTTTCAACGTCCCTGAAGCGGTATTTCTTGGATTCATATAGGGAGGAAGTTCATTTTTTATCCTCTCTTCATTTAGTTTTTCAAATTTTTCTATAGGCAATACTATTTCGCCTCTTATCTCAAAAAAGTCTGGATACTTATCTCCTATCAATTTTAGCGGTATTGTCGGAATAGTTTTTACATTGGTAGTAATATCGTCTCCCTGTTCTCCATCACCTCTTGTAACCGCTTTTGTTAGCACTCCCTTTTCATAAACCAAATTAATTGATGCCCCATCCAATTTTAACTCACAGAAGTATTCTATTTTTTGCTCCTCCCCTACTATTTTTTGTATTCGTGTTTCCCATTTTTGCAACTCTACTAAGGAATAGGCGTTGTCCAAAGAGTACATCCTATAATTGTGTTTTACGGTAGGGAAATTTTTAGTAATTGTTCCTCCTACTCTTTGTGAAGGTGAGTTAGCATCAAAATACTGAGGGTTTTCCTCTTCTAATTGTTGAAGTTTTTTTAAGAGAATATCAAACTCATAATCACTTAGGGTAGGACTGTCTAAAATATAATATTCATAATTACATCGGTTTAATTGCTGTCTTAATTTCTCTATTTCCTGTTTGATGTCACTCATTTTTAATTTTTTATAGCTTTTATCATTCGTTCCTTTCCATAAGCATCTTTCCGTATTTCAATATTTGAATAAGAATTTTCCTCTAGTAAAGAAACTATAGATTTAACAAATGTAGGATTTATTTCAAAAAAAATATACCCATTTTTTTTCAAATATAATTGTGCAAAGGAAACGATTTTCTCATAAAAATATATGGGATTTTTATCTGGTGTAAACAACGCAGAGTATGGTTCGTAATCCAAAACGTTTGGACGCATTTGTTTTTTTTCATTAGAAATAAGATAGGGAGGATTAGATACGATACTATCCAAAGGGGTTTCCCACTGAAAATTTTGAGTAATATCGTGTTTAAAAAAAGAGACTTTTGCTTCCAAATTTATAGCGTTCTCCTTGGCAATGTTCAAAGCGTGTTGAAATTTATCTAAGGCATACACTTTAAAGTTTGCGTTTGCTAATGCCAAACTAACAGCAATACATCCACTACCTGTACCTATATCTAATAAAGAAAGGGTTTTTTGCGTATCTGAATAACTCTCTTTCACCCATTCTATAAGTTCTGCGGTTTCTGGGCGAGGAATTAGCACATCCTCAGAAACTTTAAACGTATAGTGATAAAAATCTGCTTCTCCTAAAATATATTGAAGCGGTTTTTGTTTTTCTAAGTCTGAAAGTACCTCTTTTAGTTGTTTGACTTCTTGGCTTTCAAAAACGTGATTTGGAGTTAAAGCTAGGGTTGTTGCTTCCAAATCAAAATAGTGTGATATGATTTTTTTAAAATAAAAATCAATTTCTGATTTGGATAAATAAAATGCTAATCTTTCCCTAAATAACGCTAACGCCTCTGTTATTTTCAAAGTATAGAAAATTGTTTTTAAATATCTTTTAATAACCAAACATTACACGAACAATGCCCTGTATTCCCCATACTTTTATCTAGATAAGAAAATCCTTTTTTCTCATATAATCGTTGTGCCTCTTTCATGTTTTCCATCGTTTCTATATAACACTGACTAAACTGATTTTGTTTTGCGAAATCAAGACATATATCTATCATTTTAGAACCCAAACCTTTTCCTCTAGCTAGTGGTGAAAAATACATTTTTTGCAGCTCGCATATAGCAGGGTCTCCATTTTGCAAGGGTGCAACACCTCCACCTCCTAAGATATTTCCCTCCTCCGATTCTAATACATAATAAATACTTTTTGGGTTTAGATACGTTTCAAACATCATATCTAATTCAGGGTCTTCATACGCTGTTCCTGTTTTTGGCACATTGTATTCTATCAAAACCTCTCTTACAACTTTTGCTAATTGTTCATTGTCCTTTTTTTCTATGTGACGAATTTGAATATTCATTAAATTTATTTTAAAAACCAAAAATACATTTAAAAAAATAAAAATTAAATATTTTTGTTATTCCTATACCATATCATTCTAAAAAAAATGAATACCGATAAAAAATGGATGCTCCGATGCATTGAGTTAGCAAAAAAAGGAATTGAGGGAGTCTCCCCCAATCCTATGGTGGGTGCTTTATTAGTGTATGACAATAAAGTAATCAGTGAAGGGTGGCATCAAAAATTTGGAGAAAAACACGCAGAGGTTCACGCTATAGAAAATCTAAAAGACAAATCCTTATTAAATAAATCTACGCTATACGTAAATTTAGAGCCGTGCAATCATCATGGAAAAACGCCTCCATGTTCCCAAGCAATTATCAACGCAAAAATTCCTAAAGTAGTCATTGGAACTCAAGACCCATTCAGTAAAGTAAATGGAAGTGGAATAGATACGCTTTTAAAAAATAATGTATCCACTATCGTTGGGGTTGCTGAAGATGAATGTAAAATTTTAAATAAACGTTTCTTTACGTATCACATTAGAAAACGACCGTATATTATTTTAAAATGGGCAGAGAGCAGAGATGGATTTATTGCCCCAGAAAAAAAAGAAAACATAGAACCAGTTTGGATTTCTGGAATGGCTTCTAGAAAAAAAGTACACCAATGGCGCAGTGAAGAAGATGCTATATTAGTGGGTTGTCAAACCGTGATTGATGACAATCCGAAATTAACGACAAGACTTTATAATGGAAAAAATCCTTTAAGAGTGATATTAGACCCAAACAATCGAATCCCTAAAAATGCTCATGTGTTAAATTCAAAAGAAGAAACTTTAGTATTTTCAAAATCTGAAAATACGTCTATAGACAATATTTTCTATCAAAAAATTCCATTTGAAAACGCCATTCAAGAAATACTAAAAAGTTTATACGAAAAAGAAATAAATTCTATAATTGTAGAGGGAGGAAAAAAAACTTTAGATTATTTTATTACAGAAAATATATGGGATGAAATTCGTATTTTTAAATCTCCTGAACAAATAAAAAAGGGCGTTGAATCTCCTAAATTTTCTTTCTTAAAAAACACTCCAGATTACAAAAAAAATATTGAGAAAGATACACTCTCTTATTTTTATAATTCTTCTTTTAATCTCACTGAAATATTTTGAGGACATCGAATTGGGCGCATGGAATTTGCATCTAAAAAAGCTAAACAAGTTGTCCCCGTACACACTTGTTTTTTATCTTGATTATATATTTCATATTCAAATTCTAATTTAGAAGTGGGTTCTTTTACTAATTTAATTTTTACTTCCAAAACATCGTCAAAATAAGAAGGAGACTTAAAGGAAAGCGTTGTGTTTACTACAGGTAGTATAACAGATTCCAATTCCATTTTGGCATAGGACATCCCTAGATTTCTAAGCCATTCTATCCTTGCCATTTCTAAATATCTCAAATAATTACTGTGATGAACTATCCCCATTTTATCAGTTTCACCATAACGCACTCTGACACTTAATACTTTTTTCATTTTCTTTATTTTTTTAAATCGCCTATAATTATATGAATAAAAAAATTAAAAATCAATATGTTTTTTTATTTTTTTTTTGCTCATTTTTGCAATCTCTTTTTTACCAAAAGAAAATTAAATTTTATTGTTTTTTATATGACTGATTCTGCAAAAAAATTATGGGCTAATTGTTTATCTTTTATCAAAGATAATATTAAAAATGATGAAGCCTTTAAAACTTGGTTCAAACCAATCGTACCTGTTAAATTAGAAGGAGAAAATTTTAGTATACAAGTGCCAAGTAAATTTTTTTATGAATGGATTGAAGAACATTATTTTGATTTATTAAAATCCTTTTTAACCAGAGAATTGGGCGAGAACGCTAAATTGATTTATATGGTAAAAATGGACAACAATATAGATGCCAATCAAAACCATGTCAACATAATTTCTGGCAGTACTAAATCCCCAGTTACTTCTCAAGAAGTAAATATGCCTTTCAGCAATTCCAATTCTAAAATCTCAAATCCTTTTATCATTCCTGGAATAAAAGATGTTGCTGTAGAATCTCAATTAAATCATAGTTATTCATTTGACAATTTTATTGAAGGAGATAGTAACAGATTAGGACGTTCTGCAAGTTTAGCTTTGGCTCAAAATCCTGGAAAAACTTCATTTAACCCATTATTCCTTTTTGGTGAAGTTGGATTAGGGAAAACACATCTTGCTCATGCTATTGGTATAGAAATTAAAGAAAAATTCCCAAACAAAACTGTTCTATATATTTCTGCAGAAAAATTTATACAACAATATAGCGAAGCTACTAAACGAAATACAAGAAATGATTTTATTCATTTTTATCAAATAATTGATGTCCTAATTGTAGATGATGTACAATTTTTATCTGGAAAAAAAGGAACCCAAGATGTCTTTTTTCAAATATTTAACCACCTACATCAAAATAAAAAACAAATCGTTTTAACTTCTGATAAAGCTCCTATACAAATTCAAGATATAGAGCAAAGACTTTTATCTAGGTTTAAATGGGGACTATCTGCAGAACTTCAAAAACCAGATTTGGAAACAAGAATTCAAATTCTAAAAGAAAAAATTAAAAAAGATGGCATTCCTATAAATGATGAAATCTTAAAATATATCGCTGAAAACATTAAGACCAATATTAGAGAACTTGAAGGGGCTATCATTTCAATTGTCGCAGAATCTTCTTTTAACAAAGTAGATATCACCCCTGAATTAGTGAAAAAAGTAATAAGCAAATTTGTTAAAAAATCTAATAAAGAGCTTTCAATCAAAACAATTCAAAAAATTGTCGCTGATTACTTCCAAATGGATATCGAAACTTTGAAATCTAAAACTAGACAAAGACATATTGTTCAGGCGCGTCAACTATCTATGTATTTTTCAAAAAAATATATCAAAACCTCCTTATCTAATATAGGTATGGAAACAGGAAACAAAGATCATGCTACTGTACTTCACGCTTGTAAAACCGTAGAAAATTTAAGCTTCACTGATAAAAAATTCAAAACGGCTTTAGAAGACATAAAGAAAAAAATTACTAATCTGTAATTTTTATGTATAAAATTTTAGTCGTCTGCTTAGGAAATATTTGCAGGTCACCCTTAGCTGAAGGTATTTTAAAAAATTATTTGCCTGAAGAACATTTTTTTATTGACTCAGCAGGTACTGGAGATTATCATATTGGAGACCCTCCTGATAGAAGAAGTATACAAATAGCAAAACAAAATAATATTGATATTTCTACTCAGAAAGCAAGACAATTTACAAAAGAGGATTTTTCAAAATTTAATTTAATTTATGTGATGGATAAATCAAACTACCAAAATGTTTTGAAATTATCTACTAATAAAGAGGATTCGAAAAAAGTAAAACTTATACTAGGTGATAAGGAAGTCCCTGATCCATACCATGGAGATTTAAATGATTTTGAATATGTATACAATTTATTAGATAAAGACATAAAAAAAATATCACAAAAATTAGTAACTGAATTTGATATTTAAATTATAAAAATAACTTTTATAATTTTTTGACGTATCCATTCTAATATTTATACTTTTAATAAAATGAATAATCCTACAATTTACTTAATTCCAAATTTATTAGGAGAGACCTCAATTGAAAAAGTTCTACCAAAAGAAGTAAAATTATGTATTGAGAAAATAAATTATTTCTTTGTTGAAAATGAAAAAAATGCTCGCGCTTTTATTAAAAAAGCATTGCCTGAAAAGAAACAAAGTGATTTAATCCTTTATACTTTAAATAAACATTCAAACGATGTAGAAATAGAAAATCAATTTAAAGAGTGCTTAAAAGAGAAATATGTTGGCGTAATATCTGATGCTGGGTGTCCAGCTATTGCTGATCCAGGCTCAAAAATTGTTGCGTTTGCGCACCAACATAAATTAAAAATTGTTCCTGTTGTAGGTCCAAATTCAATACTTCTAGCATTAATGAGTTCTGGATTAAATGGACAAAACTTTGCCTTCAATGGATACCTTCCTATCAATTCTGATAAGAAAAAAAATGCAATAAATTTTTTTGAAAAAAAATCTAACCAAGAACAACAAACACAAATTTTTATTGAAACTCCTTATAGAAACAATCAATTATTTTCTACATTTTTAGAAATATTACATCCTTCCACAATGCTATGTGTTGCCGTCAATTTAACTTTAAAACAAGAATTTATTCTAACACAAAATGTTAAACAATGGAAAAAAGAAAAAATAGATTTACATAAACAACCCGCTATTTTTTTATTCCATAAATATTAATTCATTAAATCTAAAAAAGGAAATTTATTTCGCTTTTATAATATGTTAATAGAGTGAATATTATATAAATATTTATATTAAAATTATAAGTAAATATTCCTATTTTTGCCAATCTTAAAATTAATTCATGAACTCCAAAAAAATTCAAACTGCATTTATATCCGTTTTTAATAAAGAAGGATTAGAGAATATTTTAAACAAATTAAATGAACAGGGCGTAGAAATATACTCTACTGGTGGAACACAAAAATTTATAGAAGATTTAGGAATAAAAGTTATCCCCGTTGAAGAAATTACTTCCTATCCATCTATTTTGGGGGGACGAGTAAAAACATTACATCCTAAAATTTTTGGAGGAATATTAAATAGAAGAAATAATGAGTTAGATAAAGAAGAGGTTTTGAAATATGCTATTCCCTCTTTTGATTTAGTGTGTGTAGATTTATATCCTTTTCAAGAGACATTAGCTTCTAATTGTACTGAATCTGAATTAATTGAAAAAATAGATATTGGAGGGGTTTCCCTTATTCGAGCTGCAGCAAAAAATTTTAATGATGTTTTTTGTCTTTGTAATAAAGGAGATTACAACTCATTTTATGAAATACTTTGTAAATCTGGAGGTGACACTACTTTAGAAGAAAGAAGATATTTTGCTACTAAAGCTTTTAAAATAACTTCACAATATGACACGGCTATTTATGAGTATTTTGAAGATGTAGAGCCAATTGAAAAAAATCCTATTCATTTGCCTCAAAATTCTTTACGATATGGTGAGAATCCTCATCAAAAAGGAATTTTCTTAGGGCATTTAGGAGAGATATTAAAACAACTTCATGGAAAAGAAATTTCATATAATAATCTGTTAGATATAGATACTGCAATAAATGTTATCAGTGAGTTTGTTGAAGAAAAACCTACATTTGCTATTTTAAAGCACAATAATTGTTGTGGTATTGCTACAAGAGACACCCTTAAAAGTGCTTATGAAAATGCCTTAGAGTGTGACCCCGTATCTGCTTTTGGAGGAGTCTTAGTAACAAATAAAACTATAGATTTAGAAACCGCTACTAAAATAAATGAGTTGTTTTGTGAAGTAGTCATTGCTCCCAATTATGATGAAGAAAGTCTAGCTGTTTTGAAACAGAAAAAAAATCGAATTTTATTAGTCTTAAATAAAATTCCTACTAATTCACAACACATTCGAACTTGTTTAAATGGATATCTTTTACAAGAGAAAGATTATAAAACAGATAGCGAAACAGATTTTGAAATAGTAACAAATAAAAATCCTCAAAAAGAACAAATTGAAGATTTAATATTTGCCTCAAAAGTATGTAAGCATACAAAATCAAATGCAATAGTTTTAGCGAAAGACAAAAAATTAGTGGGAATAGGAACAGGTCAAACCTCAAGAATTGACGCCTTAAATCACGCTATTGAAAAAGCAAAAAACGTTAATTTTTCTTTGAAAGAAGCAGTTATGGCAAGTGATGCTTTTTTTCCTTTTCCAGATTGTATCGAAGTTGCTTATAACGAAGGAGTTAAAAATGTAATTCAACCTGGAGGTTCTATTAAAGATTCATTGTCAATAGATTTTTGTAATGAAAAAAACATCGCAATGATATTCACCAAAATACGACATTTTAAACATTAGTTTTATATCTTTGTCGGCATTAAATTTTTACACTAAATGGGATTATTTAATTTTTTTACAGAAGAAATAGCTATCGATTTAGGGACAGCTAACACACTAATTATACATAATGATAAACTTGTGATTGATAGCCCTTCAGTCATTGCGCTAGATAAATTGACAAATAAAATAGTAGCAATAGGAAAAGAGGCTAGCATTATGCAAGGTAAAACGCATGATAATATTAGAACTATTAGACCACTAAAAGATGGTGTAATTGCTGATTTTAATGCTACTGAATTAATGATAAATGCTTTTATAAAAAGTATTCCTGTTTTAAAAAGAAAAGTAATCGCTCCCTCCTTACGGATGGTAATATGTATTCCTTCAGGTATTACTGAAGTAGAAATGCGTGCTGTTAGAGAGTCAGCTGAACGAGTAAACGGGAAAGAAGTTTATTTAATTCATGAACCAATTGCTGCTGCTATAGGTATGGGTATTGATATTTCTCAACCTAAGGGAAGTATGATAATAGATATAGGTGGTGGTACTTCTGAAATTGCTGTTATAGCTTTATCTGGAATTGTTTGTGATAAATCTATCAAAATAGCAGGAGATATATTTACCAATGATATTGTCTATTATATGAGAAGACAACATAATTTGTATATTGGAGACCGTACAGCAGAAGAAATGAAAATAGCCATAGGTTCTGCAACCACTAAATTAGAAAACCCTCCCGCTCCTATTTCTGTTGAAGGACGAGATTTATTGACGGGTCGTCCAGCAAAAAAAGAAATCACATATATTGAGATGGCAAAGGCTTTGGATAAATCAATTATAAGAGTAGAGGATGCTGTTATGGAAGCATTATCACAGACGCCCCCTGAGTTAGCTGCAGATATATATAAAACAGGTATTTTCTTAGCTGGAGGAGGTGCTTTATTGAGAGGTTTAGATAAACGTTTAGCTGAAAAAACAAATTTAATGGTCTCTATCGCTGAAGACCCACTTCAGACTGTCGTAAGAGGTACTGGAATTATTCTTAAAGATATACCTAGTTATTCTAAAGTCTTAATTAAATAATAAAAATATGAATTCTTATTCTAAGCCATTTTTTCTTAAAAATGGTTTTTTATTTATTATTTTATTAGTTATATCTTTCATTATTTTAAATCAAAAAAGCAATTATCACCACACACAATTATTTAGATTGAGTAGTGACATTACATACACAATCAATATTCCCTATAAAAATCTCACTAATTATTTGAATTTAAAAGATATTAATACAGAGTTACTTTCAGAAAACACATCCTTAAAAAATCAAATACTAGAAAATAAAATAACTACTTCTAAATATTATTTTAATAAAAATAATCAATTTAGTTACATGAGTTCTCAAGTGCTTAAAAGTAGTTTTAACAAATCTCAAAATTACCTCATTATAAATAAGGGGAAAAAAGAAGGAGTGAAAGAAGGAATGGGTGTCGTTTCAGAAAAAGGAATTGTAGGGATCGTCAATTATACTTCTGATAATTTTTCTAGTGTAATCTCTATTCTAAACTTAAATTTCAAAATCAATGCTAAAATAAAAAACAAGAATGGTTTTGGCTCTTTAAGCTGGAATGGAAGGAGTTTCAAGAAAATGGAATTGTTGGATTTACCTTTATTAGATAAATTACAAGAAAAAGATACTGTAATCACTGGAGGAATTTCTTCAGCTTTTCCTGTTGGAATTCCTATTGGTACAGTTTCAAAAATAGAAGAAAATGTGTTTAATAATCACTATAAAATAGAAGTAGCGCTTTTTAATGATTTAACACATTTAGAAAATGTATATATTATAAAAAATGTTATGGCAGAAGAATTTAACACAATAGATTCTTTAAATATTATGAATTAAATTTTTAAGATTACCCAAATTAAATCTTCACGTTTTCTAAATACCCATTTTGATTTAAAAGTAGTTTTTTCATTTTGTATATTATTTTAAATTATTCCATTTTTTTTCATTAAAAAAGTAGCACTTTTATTTTTGCAAATACCCTCTTTTAATTTATAGTCAAATAGTAAATCATTATTAATAATTTTTGATTCAAAACACTTATTAATAAGCTTTTCTGGATAATCATTTGTTGTTTTACAAACTTCTAAATCATGTGTAGCAATGGTGCCTATTGCGTTTTTAGAGATAATATTTTTAATAAATTCTATCGTTCCATTTTGTTTGTCATCTGAATTTGTCCCCTTTAGTATTTCATCAAGTAATACAAAACAAGTTTTTGATTTTAATTTGTCAATTATACGTTTTAACCTTTTCACTTCTGCAAAAAAATAAGATTCACTATCATTTAGTGAATCTACTTGTCTCATAGAAACAATTACATTTAATGGATGAATATTTGCTTTAGTGGAACAAATTGGAGCGCCGATTCCTGCAAGAATCATATTTACCCCTAGAGTCCTCAAAAAAGTACTTTTTCCAGACATATTTGAACCTGTTAGAATTATGAGATTACTTTTTTTGAATTGTATATCATTACAAATTCTTTTTTCTTTTGTTATGAGTGGGTGTCCTAATTCTTCAAATTCAATGTTATAGTTTTCATTTAGATTAGGAAATACAAAAGCACGATTGTTATAAGAGAAATTTGCTAAACTATTAAGCATTTCAAATTCACCAATAATATCTAACCAACCTTTTATATGAGTTGAATATTCTTTTTTCCATTTTAATAAAGTATTTAAAGTATGAATATGGTATAAAAATGCACCGTTAAATAAAATGGCACCTATTCCATTTTGAACGCTTTGCAAACTAGAAAATAATGAGGATAGTTTTTTTATTTGTTTACTTGCTAGGCAAGATTTGTGGTTTAGTTTTTCTTTTAACTGGTTTAATTTTTCACTTTTAAAATTTTCGATTTCTATTGCTTCAATAATTAACCCATATTGTTTGATAATTGCATTGATATTATCAGATTCTATAAGTTCTTTTTTTATTCTTTTTAGTTGTGTTACTAATACCACTAAATTTATCAGGAAAAAAGTAAATGATATATAAATGAAAAACAGGTAGTTAGTTATAAAATAAGGGATAATTGATAAACAAAATAAAATGGGTATAATATAAATTAGTACATTAAAAAACTTAGTAAAAGTAACTTGCTTTGCCTCTGTCCATTCAATTAATTTTTGATAATTTTCTCTGTTGTCTTTTACTATTTTTGCTAATGAATATAAGTATTGCCTCCATTCAATTTTTTTAGACAATTCTTTAATAGCTTGTTGATTTGCTTTTATTCCTTGATTTTTTAATAAGGTAAGTAATCGTTCGGATAATCTTTTACTACCTATATAAGTTGCTGTTCTATTTAAGTTTTGAAACAATGAATTTTCTCCAAAAAAATCTAAATCATAAGCATATAAATGTTTGAAATCAATATATTCTGAACCATTTTCAAAAGGTATTCCTTCATTTTTTAAATAGATTATTTCATTATTATTAATAGCTATTAATTGTTTTTTTATTCGTCTCTTAAATGATATTTTTTCATGTATTTTCAATAAAGCAATAAAAAGTATAAACCCTAAAATACTTAAGGATATAAATAAATAATCATCTGTTTTAAAAGATTTATATGCAAAAAAAACTAAGGTAATTGCAGTTATTAACCTAAGAGCACTAATTAGATTGTAACTTTTATTTAATCGATTAAAATCGTTTAAATATTGTTTTTTTAATTTTAGATATTCTATCACTTTAATTTTGTTTTTTTATAATTTGAATAGTTTTTCAAATCTATTTTTTATTCTTTATTATTAAATTAAAGATAAGTTAATATTTTTTATTAAATAAACAAAAATATAAATTGAATCAAAATTGAGAAAAGTTTATTTAAAGCCAAATCATTTAATGCTTAATTTATTTAACGCCTTAATATATGTATTTTACATCACATCTTTTTTTATAGATACTCTAAAATAGTAGTATCTTTGCACGAACTCATTTTTAAGTTATGAAAGATTTGGGACAAACCATCAAAAAAATTCGTTTACAGAAATACATCACTCAGGAGTATGTCGCCGACCAATTAGGTATTACACAAGGGTCTTATGTGCGAATGATAAATGAAAAAACGGGGCTTTCCGTCAAACGCCTCTACGAGATTGCCGACATCTTAGAAACCTCCATCGAAGAACTCTTAAATATCAATACTTCTGAGGTGTTTAATAACAACAATGATTCTAGTAAAAATAATGGAAATATCTTTGCGCATCAAATACAGAAGGTCTGTGCGACCAACGAAAAACAACAACAAAAGATAGAAGCGCTTTACGAGAGTAAGTTGCAAGAGATGGAAGAAGTCATCAAAGCCAAAGACGAGATAATTACTGCGTTAAAAAACAGCCCCCTCTAAGCACTCTTAATCCTATATTTTAAGATGAATCAAATTCTAACACTTTTACTAAACACAATTATTTTACTACTACTTCAGGTATTTATTTTTAACAACCTCAATATTTTTGGAATAGTAAATCCATTTTTATATGTTGTCATTTTTGTTTTTTATAGTTTCAATAAATTAAATTCTTTCTTTTTGATTTTTTCATTCTTAATAGGTTTTATAATGGATTTACTTACACAATCTCCTGGAACACATACTATATCTTGCCTTTTTTTAGGCTTTCTTAGACCCTATTTATTAGCCTTTATTTTTGGAAGAAGTTATGAAAAACTTCAACTCTCTATTTATGATATAAGAGTGGATAAAAAACTATTATTTATTTTCTTAATAGTCCTTCTTCATCATCTGATATTTTTTACGATAGAATATTTCAGTTTTAAACATTCTCTACTCATTCTAAAATATACTTTCTTGACTCTTCCTTTTACATATATTTTAATATTAATTTATATTACCTTACTTCAAAGAGTAAAAAATGACTAAGTATACGTTTCTAGGTTTAATAATACTCATAGTCATTACTTTTATGGTAAGACTATTATCCTTACAACTAAACAATGATGAATACCTAAGAAAATCTGAAAATAACGCTGTAATGACAGTGTATGATTACCCAGACAGAGGTTTAATATATGACAGAAATAATACACTCCTAGCTTCAAACAGACTCTACTACAATCTAGTAGTAGTTATGGAAAAAACAAGGTCTTTTGATACGTTAACGCTTTGCAAATTAACAGATATTTCTAAAGAAAAGCTCAAAATGAAAATGAGAGAGGCAACTCGATTTTCTGTAAGACTCCCTTATGTAATCGAAAGTCAAATTTCTAAAAGTAAATACGCATTATTACAAGAAAAAATGTGGCAATTTTCTGGTTTTTCAATTACTAAAAATTCATTGAGAGATTATAAAATCCATAGTGCTGCTAATATATTAGGTTATTTAAGTGAGGTAAATGAAAATGATTTAAAAAAAGATGCATATTATCATTTGGGTGAACAAATTGGCAGAAGAGGTATTGAAAAAAGTTATGAAAAATATTTAAGGGGAGCCAGAGGAGAAAAATTTTTTCAAAAAGATAAATTTAATAGAATTATAGGCTCTTATAAAAATGGAAAATTTGATATTGAACCAAGTATATCAAAAGATATTTATTTAACGATAGATATTGAATTACAAAAATATGGAGAAGAAATAATGAAAAATAAGCGAGGGGGTATAGTTGCCATTGAACCTAGCACAGGAGAAGTATTATCGATGGTTTCCGCTCCTAGTTTTAATCCAAATTTATTGATTGGTAGAAAGAGAAATGCTAATTATAAACTATTGGCAAATGACAGCATCGCTAAACCCCTTTTTGATAGAGCTACTCAAGCAGTATATCCTCCAGGTTCTCCTTTTAAAGTAGTAAATGCACTAATTGGATTACAAGAAGGAGTCATTAGGCCTCAAACAACGTTTTCTTGTTATGGTGGATTTTATTATACTCCATACCGATTTATGAGATGCCATTGTGGACAAGTGGAAAACAACCTATTAAGCGCTATTTATAAATCGTGTAATACCTTTTTTGGCAAAACATATACCCGTATTTTAGATAAATATCCAACTTCTTCTGAAGGGATGGATAATTGGGCTAAATATTTGCGAAGTTTTGGATTGGGGAATTACTTAGGGTATGATTTACCTTCTGGACAAAGAGGTTTGGTTCCCACTTCAAAATATTATAATAGAGTTTATGGAGAAAAAAAGTGGCGAACCGTTACTACTATTTCTAACGCAATTGGGCAAGGAGAAATTTTGACTACACCTATCCAACTAGCAAATTTAACTGCAGCAATTGCAAACAGAGGGCACTTCTATACACCCCATTTTGTTAAAAAAATAGACGAAAATTCTATAGACAATAGATTTAAGAAAAAAGATATCCCTATAGATGAAAAGCATTTTGAAACTGTAATTAATGGCATGTTTAATGTAGTAAAAAATGGTACCGCCAGAAACGCACAAATTCCAGGAATTGAGGTTTGCGGAAAGACAGGAACTGTAGAAAATTTTATAAAGTTAAAAGGAAAAAAAGTACAATTAACAGACCATTCTATATTTATTGCTTTTGCTCCTAAAGAAGACCCGAAAATTGCGATTGCCGTATTTATAGAAAATGGATATTGGGGTGCCAGATGGGCATCTCCTATCGCAAGTTTAATGATAGAAAAATATTTAAATAAAACTATATCTAGAAAGGAATTAGAAGATAGAATGCTTGAAGGAAGTCTCTTAGAAGAATACGCTAAACCGTTCAGTAATAAACCCTTTACAATAAACGAATGAACAAGTTTTATAAATTAGATAGTTTAATATTGATTATATATTTCCTTTTGGTTTGTATTGGATTTATTGCTATTTATTCTTCAAGTTACAATAATTCAAGTACTATTTTCAGTTTAAATTCTTTAGCAGGAAAGCAATTGTTTTTTTTTATAATAAGTTTAATTATTTGTTTTATTCTTAGCTATTTTAATTTTAAAGAATTTATAAAACATAGTAACCTCTATTATATTACTAGTATTTTTTTACTCATTGGAGTATTTATTTTTGGAACCACAATATCGGGTTCTACATCATGGTATAAAATTGGAGGATTTAGTTTTCAACCCGCAGAATTTGCTAAAGTTACTACCGCACTATATATATCAAAAATATTAAGTGGATATAATGCAAACTTAAATAATTTAAAAGGGCAAGTCACTATTTTTAGCATTATTATTATCCCAGTAATTCTTATAATTTTACAACCAGACCCAGGTTCTGCGATTATATTTTTCGCATTCCTTTTACCTTTATTAAGAGCTGGCTTGAGTTATGTGTATTTTATCATTCCTATAGGGCTCATCACTATATTTATTTTATCGTTGTTATTACCCATGTATAACTTAATGCTAGGGGCTTCTATTTTTTTGTTCATTGTTTATCTTTTCTTCTTTTTTACGAATAAAAAAAGAAAGTACTTTTTTCTAAAACTCATTATTGGTATAGTCTCTACCTGTGCCGTTGTTTATTCTACAAATTATATTTTTAACAATGTTTTTGAACAAAGACATAGAGATAGATTTAATATTATTCTAGGAAAACAATATGACGTAAGAGGTATTGGCTATAATATTAATCAATCCAAAATTGCTATTGGTTCTGGAGGAATTGAAGGAAAAGGATATTTACAAGGCACTCAAAATAAAGGGAACTTTGTGCCTGAACAATCTACTGATTATATCTTCACAAACATTTCAGAAGAATGGGGATTTTTTGGAAGTATCCTTGTAATAATTTTGTTTTCAATATTAATAGCTAGGATTGTTCTTTTAGCGGAAAAGCAAAAAGATAAACACAATCTGTTTTTTGGATATTCTTTAGCAGCAATCCTATTTTTTCATTTCACTATTAATATTGGCATGACTCTTGGCTTATTGCCTACAGTAGGAATCCCATTACCTTTCATCAGTTACGGAGGGTCTAATCTGCTTATATTCAGTATTTTTATATTTACTTTTCTATATAAAATACGGTAATTATTGGTGATAAGATAAATACCTTAAAGTCTTATTATTTATTAGATATTAAATCATTTATGACATTAACAGATTCATCTAAATATATATCACTTTTCAAACTTTGATGCCAACGTTTTCTTTTGCTTTTTAATTTCTCATCTACAGCAATTTTTTCTTTATCTTTAGTTGTGTATTCTAAATCAAAAGAAGTTTTATAGTTATCCCAAAAATCAAATCTTTCAACATAGAGTTCGTTTGTTTTTAACTCATCGTTATAAGAATTGTAATTGAGAGAATATATCATTTTATCTTGCTGTTGTTTTATCCATTTTGCCTGTTCGTCAATGAGGCTAAAAATAGAATCATTGGAAATACGATTCTTGCTTTTGGTAAGTATATAATCATAATCAATTGGGTTTTCCCAAACGGAATAATCTGTTTCTGAAATAGTGTCCCATGCTAGTGGATTCTCTTGATCTCTTTCCCCTAAGGCAATATAAGTATAAGGTGTAGGGTATGAAATATCACTTTTTATCCCTTTTAATTGTGTAGAACTTCCATTTATTCTATAGAATTTATCTGTAGTTATTTTTATTGCTCCTAATTTTCCGTACGTATTTTTTTTCATCATATTATCTAATTCAATGACATTTTGGACAGTCCCTTTTCCATAGGTTTGTTCTCCTCCAATTATAACCGCTCTTTTATAATCTTGTAATGCACCTGCTAATATTTCTGAAGCAGATGCCGAGTTCTCGCTAACCAAAATTACTAATGGACCATCCCACGTTATAGAATCATCCGTATCGTAAAGAACTTCTTTTTCCTGTCCTATACTTTTTACTTGTACCACAGGTCCTTCTTTTATAAAGAGCCCTGTCATATCAACCACAGTTTTTAACGATCCTCCACCATTACTTCTTAGATCTATTATTAATCCTTCAATGTTTTGTTTTTTTAATTCTTCAATTTCTCTCTTAACATCAGAAGATGCATTTATCTCTTCCGCTTTTTTGAAATCAATATAAAATTTTGGTAAATCAATAAATCCAATTTTAGTATCTCCTTTTTTTATAATAGTAGACTTTGCATAGGTTTCTTCAAGCTCTACAACACCTCTTGTGATAGTTATATCTTCAATAGTTCCATCAACTCGCTTTACAGTTAGCGTTACTTTAGTATTCTTAGGACCTTTGATAAACTTGACCACATCATCTAAACGCATTCCCGTAACCTCAATCGTTTCTTTATCTTTTTGAGATACTTTTAGAATAATATCACCCACTTCCAATAGTTTATCTTTCCAAACGGGTCCCCCTGATAAAAGTTCTATAATTTTTATTTCTTGATTTTTCTTTTGTAATCGCGCACCGATACCTTCATATTGTCCAGACATACTTGTGTCAAAAACTTCTTTTTCTTGAGGGGCAAAATAGAAAGTATGAGGGTCAAATTGAGATGATATAGTATTTATATAGATAGAAAACCAATCTTTTTCATCTAAATCATCCATATATTCAAAATATATATTCATATTTTCTAATACTTTATCCCTAGCTTCTTTTTCTAAAACCTCAAATGACTTCATAGCATAGGTGCTATCTTGTTTTTTCTTTACTTTTTCTACCTTTATTTTATCCGTATAAATCGCTAATGCAGAAAATTTTAAATTCTTTCTCCATCTATTTTCTAATTCACTTATAGATTTTACATATTCTATTTTCTCATAATCTACATTAATAGATTCTTCTTTAGAAAAATCAAATGGAGTTTTTAATAAATCTTTATAGAAACCTCTGACTTGTTCGAACCGCACCTGAAATTTCTTATAAGAAACATCAAAAAAATTAGTGTTTAACTCATCAATTTCATCGTCTAAAAGATAACGATAGGGCGAAAGGCTTGTGATATCATTTTGCAAAAAAAATCTTTTTTGCCCATCCATACTTTCTAAATATGAATAATATACTTTTTCGGAGAAATCATCATTAATATCTCTCTTATCAAAATGCCATTTTTGCAGAATGTAAGAAACTAATTGAAGAATTACTTTGTCCTTTTCTGAACTTTTAATGCTTTTATTATTTAAAGTAAAAGAAGAAACTAATCCTGAGATTAATACGATAATGAAAAGGAGTATGATATATTTTCTTTTAAAGAACATAGAATTTAATTTTAAGTCTCAAAAGTAAGAATTTATCTCTTAAAAAAATTATTTCAACGAAATAATTTCACCATTCACTAAAATTGAAATAGGTTTTGATTGAGTATGATTAACAATACTGCAATTGTTTTTGTTGTCAATATTAACTTCTATGAGTCTCTCTTTAAAATTAATTTTAAAACCTAATGATTTCCAATTTTTTGGAAGACTTGGCACAAACGAAAGTTTTTCATTCTTAATAGACATTCCTGCAAAACCTTCAATAATACTTAACCACGTACCTGCCATACTTGTGATGTGCAGTCCTTCTTCAATTTCTTTATTATAATCATCTAAATCTAAACGCGCAGTTCGTAAATAGAGGTCATATGCTTTATCATTATATCCAATTTTAGAAGCTAGTATAGAATGAATGCATGGAGATAGAGAAGATTCATGAACAGTAAGAGGTTCATAAAAATCAAAATGTCTTTGTAATTCTTCTTTAGAAAAATGTTCCTCAAAAAAATAAAACCCTTGTAAAACATCTGCTTGCTTTATATATGGAGATCTAAGTATCCTATCCCATGACCAATTTTGATTTAACGGTCTTTCATTTGAGGATAAAGAATCTACAGGATTTAATTCTTTGTCTAAGAATCCATCTTGTTGTAAGTATACTTGGTGTTCTTCACTAAAAGGAAAAAAAATTTCATTAGCTATTTTTTGCCACAAATCAGATTCTTGTGTGGATAATTTTGTTTTACTTTCAATTCTTACATAATCATCTTGGTATTCTGCTCTTACTTCATTAACTTTAATTGCAGCATAATTTAAACACCATTTTGCAATATAATTAGTATACCAATTGTTATTTATATTGTTTTCATATTCATTAGGACCCGTCACACCAAGAATCACATATTTCTGTTTTTCTTCAGAAAAATTTGCTCTTTGCGCCCAAAACCTTGCAATACCTATGAGTACTTCCAAACCCATTTTAGGTACGTAAGTTGTATCGCCAGTAAATCGTTCATAATTGTATATTGCCCATGCAATTGCACCATTCCTATGTATTTCTTCAAAAGTGATTTCCCATTCATTATGACATTCTTCTCCATTCATTGTTACCATAGGATAAAGCGCTGCTCCATCCTTAAAACCTAATTTCTCTGCATTTTCTATCGCCTTAGACAAATGATAATATCTATATTTTAATAAATTAAGTGCTATTTCATTAGTTTTTGTCGCCATATAAAAAGGCAGACAGTATGCTTCTGTATCCCAATAGGTACTCCCTCCATATTTTTCTCCTGTAAATCCTTTGGGACCTATATTTAACAATGCATTTTTTCCAGTATAGGTTTGGTTTAGCTGAAAGATATTAAACCGAATTGCTTGTTGTGCTTTTTCATCTCCTTCTATCACAATATCAGAATTATCCCAAATTTTCTTCCACTCATTTATATGCTCAGCGTATAAATTTTCAAAGGAACTATTCCTTATTTTTGTGAGCAATGAATTTGTATATTCTTTCAAATCTGTATCTGGGTGGTTAATATCTGTAATATATCCCCCTAATTTAACTAAAGAAATTGTTTGATTTATATCTATCTCATTATTATAAGAGTAAGATAATTGCTTATCTGTGATTTTTTCTTCAGGTAAATTCTCTTGAAGCACACCCTCTATATATACTTTGTTTTGCATATAAGTAGCTACTTTAAATTCTGTTTTTAGGGTATGAGAAAGAATAAACCCTTCGTTTTTACTCCCAATAACTTTTGTTGTATCCCAAAAAATCTCTTCCCAATTGGCATCTTCATTTTTTACATAACTATCCAAATAGGGAGTCAAATCAATAACGCATTTTTTGTTGAGAGGGGTAATACTATATTTTATTGCGCCTATCTCATTATTTGCCATAGATAGAAAGCGCTCGCTTTTAAGTTTAATTTTTACATTGTTTGAAAGCGTTAAAATACATTCACGTGTATAAATACCTTTTTGCATATCAAGTGTTCTCTGAAAATTTTCTACTTTTTCACAAGTATTCAAATCAAGTTCTACATCATCAATAACAACTTTAATCCCTAACCAACTAGGCGCATTTGGCACTTTCGCAAAATATTCAGGGTATCCATTTTTCCACCACCCTACTTTTGTTTTATCCGGGTAATAAACGCCTCCTATATACGACCCTTGAAAAGTAGTCCCGCTATAAAATTCTTCAAAATTGGCGCGTTGACCCATATTTCCATTTCCAATGCTAAAAATACTTTCTGCAGATTTTACGTTTTCTTTTTCAAATCCCTCCTCAATAATTTTCCAAGGGTTTACTTCAAACAATGTCTTTTTCATAAATTATTTATTTACTATTTTTTCTAAAAGAAAATCTTCTGATATCATTTCTAAATCTTTAAAACAATGGGTGCAAGCAGTTAATTTTTTGGAATCCCCTACTCCTATGGTTTGCATCCCTATACTGTTCGCTGCTTGTATCCCTAATATAGAATCTTCAAACACCGTACAGTTTTCAGCAGGCAAATTCATTTTTTGAGCGCCTAATGAAAACACCTCAGGATCTGGTTTTGATTTCTTAACACTATTGCCATCCACAATCACATCAAAGTATGAAATCAAATCTAATTTTTCTAAAATAAAAACTGCATTTTTACTGGCAGAGCCTAGACCAATGGGCGTATTATGACGCTTAAAAAAATCTAATACGAACACAGTGCCGGGAAGAATATCTTTTTTTGTTAATTTTTCAATATATTCTAAATATAGGGTATTTTTTTTAACTAACAACTCTTCTTTCTCTGAAGGACTCAAGCTTGTTTTTGCCCATTCCAATATCTGGTCTAAGGACTCAGAACGCCCTTTGCCTTTTAAAAATTCGTTGTCAGATTCAGTGAGTGAAAATCCAATAGATTCACTTATAGTTTTCCAACTCAAAAAATGATAGACCGCGGTATCTACTATTACGCCATCTAAATCAAAAATAACTCCATTCATATCTTTAATATTGTTTTTTTTAGGGTCGCAAAAATAGTATATTTTGAAATATTAACTTATACAAAAACAATAGTAAAAAAAACGTATTATTTGTAGTTACTATTATTTTGTTATATTTGTTCATTGAAAACAAGGCTTTATTAGCCATACTTTTTTAACATCAAAAATGAATAAAGATTTTCTAATTAATTTTGTAGCAATAGCCGTTTATGCTGTATTAGGTAGTTTAGAATGGATAGACCCTTTATATAAATTGATATTGGCATTTGGTGCTTTAGCAGGAACAACCTATACTATTATTAAAATCATTAAGGAGATAAAAAATTGGAACAAATCCTAAATATTTTTATCTACGAAATATCATACCCACTTTTAATTATATTTATTTCCCCATTTTCATTAATATATATATATTTGTCGCTAATTTTAATTTAAATATATTATGAATATGAAATCAAAAATTTTATTTTTTATGAGTATCACAGTTGTTTTATTCTCTGTAATGAGTTGCGGAAGAATTGATGAAATAACAGATACAGAAAGTCATTTAGCTTCAGAAGTTAAAGATGAATCAACAAATGCTAGTTTAACTTCGAGACCTGGTAATCCAAATGATTATCAATATCAATATTCTACTACTGGAATTAATTTTTATCAAAATTTAAAAATTCAAGTAGGAGATGGAGGGTCTCTTCATTATAACTTAACCGTTATTCCACCAGATAGATTTGTGGCACATAAAGACAACACAGTGCAACTTATCTTTGATATCGTTGGATTAGATGGAATCGGCGAAGTTGATTTATTCGTTGAGCACATTGATGGAGAAGAAGATGGTTACTTATCTTTTAACCCTACTGATGTTGGAGAGTTCACTATTGAAAGAACTTTAAACAAACCTGCGGGTGATTATAGATTGCATGTTGGGTATAGAGAAAATACAGATATCTCATATACAGAAGACAATGCAGTTCATTATTACTTCACTGTAGAGTCAGAAGAGTAGATAATAAAATTGGGAATGGCGGCAGAAAAGATTTCAGCCGTCAAATCCCATTTATTTCAAAATTTTCTAATTATTTTACCTTTAAAATCTTATTAATTACCTCTTGACAATGAGAGGACAACAATAATTTTGCAGACATCTTTTGTCTCTCTACAAATAATTCTTCCCAATTATTTGTCTCTTTCCAAAAAACTTTTTTTAACTCCGCTAGCGCTTCTTTAGAATACGCAGCGATACTTTCAGCTTTAGTAGCAACTGTTTCATATAATCCACTTTGCTCATTTACAATTTTAGTAAATAATCCTTTTTCAACACACCATTTTGCCTCTTTCCACTCATTTGGATTCAAGGTCAAATCCATAAAGGCAGGTTGCCCCATTTTTTTTGAAAGGACAGGTTCTATGACAAAAGGACCAATACCAATGGCGACTTCGGATAATCTAACACTCGCCTTTTCTGTTGCAAACACATAATCACAAGCACCAATAATTCCAACACCTCCCCCAACTGCTTTCCCTTGCACACTTCCTATAATTATTTTTGGACTTGTTATCATCGCTAATATGAGTGTAGCAAAATGTCCAAAAAAAGACTCTGCTTCTTCAAGATTTTTGATACTCAAAAGTTCTTTTAAATTTGCTCCTGCGCAAAAGACTTTATCTCCATTACTCTTCAATACAATAACATTTGCTTCCTCATTTTTAGAAATTGTATTTATATCATCCGTAAGTTTTTGTAAAAGAGATGAGGACATAGCATTGCTATGTGTGCTTTCAAAAGTGATATATGCTACTTTATTTTTAACGGTTACCGTAGTGTTTTCAACCATTGTATAAGACAGGGTTTAACGTTTCATCGTTATACATTTTCATTTGCTTGTACACTTTCATATATTTTCTGCCCTCCTTTATATCATTCAAGAGTGTATCTATAGCCGTTGATAAATCTTTTCGCTGTTCTAACAAGATTTTTAATTTATTCTCGCAAGTGTTTCTATGTGAATCGGTCGTGTTTTTCCTTTCCGTTTCTTCTCGCATATGATAAATTTTCAATTCTAAAATAGAAAGTCTATCAATAGCCCAAGCAGGGCTTTCAGAATTTATTGTAGCGTCTTTATGAGGCGTGACATCTTTAAATAAGTTAAGGAAATAACTATCTATATATTCCACTAAGTCTGTTCTTTCTTGATTAGAAGCATCTATTTTTCTTTTAATTCCCAATGCTTTTTCTGGAGTAATTTTTGGGTCTCTGATAATATCTTCTAAATGCCATTGAATTGTATCTATCCAATTTTTCTTATATATCAAATGATCTATTTCAGATGAAGGATAAGGATTATTTAAAGGTTGAGTTAATGTATCTAAAATGTGATAGTTGTCGATACTTTGTTGGAATATTTTTATTGCTTTTGTACTAAACATAATTACAAAATTAATCTAAAAATCTTTCATGAGAATTAATTAACCAATTTACTTTTTTGGAACTGTTTCCATTTTTGATAACCTCCTAAAAGATTAAATATTTTTTTATACCCTAATTCTTTTAAAATTTTAGCCGCTTTAGCACTTCTTTTTCCAGTTCTGCAATAAATAATGAGTGTTGTTTCATTACTATATTCTTGAACTTTTTCTATAAAATCTTCCCCTTTTACATTTATATTAATTGCTTTGTCAATGTGCTCGTTCTCATATTCTTCAGGTGTTCGAACATCTAATAATACGTGAGGAATTTTATTAATTTCAGAATACTTTTCTATAGATACATTCTGAATAATAGTATTTTCTTGAGAGATTAAAGAACAAAAGAATAGTATAAAATAAAAATACATAAATGCAATTATATAGTATAATTTAATCCCCACCAAACAATTGGTATGCTTTCTACCCAAAAACTACTATAATAAGTGCTTTGCTTTAATGTACTTTTTTTTAAAATAAATAGTATGAGAATTGTGATTATCAGATTAGGAATAAATAACTCAGATAGATTTTTTAAAATAAAACTAAGGGAGAAGAAAATTATTATTAAAATGTACCCTATTCTTTTTGTACGCTTTATCCCTATTCTTTGACTAATAGTTTGTAAATCAGTAGCATCCGTTAATGTATCTCTTATTTCAAAAGGCAAAATAATTACCCATACTAAAAGAAACAATTGAATAAATATCACTACCCACTCCAAAGAAAAAGATTGATTAGAAATACTCCACACAAAAACAACACTCAACCATGCCCAAGTTATGGCTACCCATGATATCTTAATTATGTAAAAATTTCTTATTGTTTTTTTTCTAAAAAAAGGAATTATATAAAAAGAAGTTAAAATCGCACCTATTAAAATTACAATCTGAGATTTAGATGTTAATTCAATAAAAAAGTAAAGAAATACAATAAAGTAAACAAGTAAAAATAATAGATTTTTATAATTTATCCTATAATTGTTGGTTAAACAACTTTCAAAAAATTTTATTCCATTATAAGATAACATGCTTGAAAAAAAAACAATAAAAAAAGCGTTTGTGGGAACGGCTATTTTAAAATACGAAGACACCAAATGAAACAATGAAGTTACTGCAATTGACACATGTATATTTGTATTTATATATTGTTTAAAAAAATAGGTAAAAACACGCATAATTAAAAAATAAAAACAAGCAAAATTATTTATTTTTGGGGACTTTTTAATACACTCATAATTATGAATATAAAAAAATATAGCGATAGACACATCGGCCCTACTGAAAGCGGTATTTCAGAGATGTTAAATTCCTTAAATGTAGACTCTGTTGAACAACTTATTCAAGAAATTATTCCAAAAGATATAATGCTGGATGAAAAAGATTTTAATATAGTTGATGAGATTAGTGAGTACGATTTTCTAAAAAAAATACACGCTTTAGGGAAATTAAATAAACAAAATGATTGCTATATTGGTTTGGGGTATCACCCTACTATTTCACCCTCTGTAATTATAAGAAACATTTTAGAAAACCCCGGATGGTATACTGCTTATACTCCTTATCAAGCAGAAATTTCTCAAGGAAGATTAGAGGCACTTTTGAATTATCAAACGATGGTATGCGATCTTACTGGAATGGAATTAGCAAATGCCTCTCTCTTAGATGAAAGTACCGCTGCTGCGGAAGCGATGCTTTTTTTATATAATATTCAAGTGCCTAAACACAAAGACAAAACTACTAAATTTTTTGTCGCAGATGATATTTTACCTCAAACTTGGGATGTATTAAAAACCAAAGCCTCTAATTATAATATACAATTAGAAAAAGGATCTATAGAATCCTTTAATTATTCTGAAGATTATTTTGGAGCAATTTTACAATCTCCAGGAAAATTTGGAAATTTAATTGACTTTAAAAGCTTTATTGAAAAAGCGAATACAAATGGTATTAAGGTTGCTGTCGCTGCAGACATTATGAGTTTATTATTAATAGAAGCCCCGGGAAAACTAGGAGCTGATGTTGTCGTTGGCACCTCACAACGTTTTGGTATTCCCTTAGGCTATGGGGGTCCTCATGCTGCTTTTTTTGCTTGTAAAGATGAATATAAAAGATACATCCCTGGCAGAATCATAGGGCTAACTAAAGACACCGATGGAAATAGCGCCCTTAGAATGGCATTACAAACAAGAGAACAACACATAAAGAGAGACAGAGCTACTTCAAATATCTGCACTGCTCAAGTTTTGCTTGCTGTTATGGCTGGTATGTATGCAGTATATCACGGCCCTAATGGATTATTTGCCATTGCTAATAAAATTCATAAAAGTGCGGTTACATTAGATGAGAAACTAAAAGAATTAGGAATCACACAATTAAATGAAAATTACTTTGACACCTTATTGGTAAATATAGAGGTAGATAAAATTCGTCCATTAGCTCTTAAAAATAATATAAACCTTTTATATGTTGCTGAAGATAAAGTTGCAATTTCTATAAATGAAACAACTACAATCAATGATATCAATAGACTTATAGAATTGTTTTCAACTTGTATTGATAGAAATTTCACCCCTATAAATTTACTAGAGAATAAAAGTAAAATCCCACAATCTCTACAAAGAAAAACTACTTATTTACAAAATCCTATTTTTAATAAGTATCATTCGGAAACATCTTTAATGAGATACATTAAAAAATTAGAGAGAAAAGATATTTCTCTTAATCATTCTATGATAGCCCTAGGCTCTTGTACAATGAAACTAAATGCAGCCAGCCTTATGCTTCCTCTTAGTAATTCTCAATGGAATAATATTCATCCATTTGTGCCTGTCGAACAAGCAAATGGTTATAGCAAAGTGTTGGAAGACCTTTGTCAATTCCTCTCAAAAATAACAGGGTTTGCTGGAACCACGTTACAACCAAATTCAGGAGCACAAGGAGAGTATACTGGACTGTTAATTATAAAAGCATATTTGAAATCAAAAAATCAATTGCACAGAAATATTTGTCTAATTCCTTCTTCTGCGCATGGAACTAATCCAGCTTCAGCGATTATTGCCGGAATGAAAGTAGTTGTAGTCAAAACAGATGCTCAAGGTAATATTGATATTGAAGACCTTAAATCCAAAGCAATTGAACACAAAGAAAATTTAGCTGCTTTAATGATTACTTACCCATCCACTCATGGAATATTTGAAAATAATATTCAGAAAATAACAGCAATTATACATGAAAATGGAGGGCAAGTTTATATGGATGGAGCAAATATGAATGCACAAGTAGGTCTTACAAATCCTGCAATAATAGGTGCTGATGTTTGTCATCTTAACTTACATAAAACGTTTGCTATACCGCATGGTGGAGGAGGACCAGGTGTAGGCCCAGTATGTGTTGCAGCGCATTTAAAAGATTTTCTTCCTTCACATTTTATGTTCTCAGAGAACAAGGATATTGTTGTTTCCTCAGCGCCTTGGGGTTCGGCATTAGTCTCTCTAATTTCTTATGGTTATATAAGACTTCTAGGTACAAATGGGCTTAAAAAGTCTACTTCAGTGGCAATTTTAAATGCCAATTATATAAAAAAAAGAATAGAAAAGTACTTTAATATTCTTTATGTCGGTAATAATAACAGAGTAGCTCATGAATTGATTATAGACTGTCGTACTTTTAAAGAAAAAAACATAGATGTTATTGATATAGCAAAAAGATTAATGGATTATGGATACCATGCTCCTACTGTATCCTTTCCTGTGCCCAATACGATGATGATAGAACCTACTGAAAGTGAAAACAAAGAGGAGATTGATACCTTTTGTGATGCCTTAATCAATATCTATCATGAAATTCAAAATATTAATGATACTGAAAATAATTTATTAAAAAATGCTCCACATACATTGAATATGATTGCCTCAGATAATTGGGCGTATCCTTATACTCGTAATGAAGCTGCTTTTCCATTAGACTATATCAAAGAAAATAAAGTTTGGGCAACGGTTAGACGAGTTAATGAAGCTTTTGGAGACAGAAACTTAATTTGCACCTGTCCAGATATTAGCGAGTACGAGTCTTAAATATAAATTAGTATTATTTTAATATAATTTAAGATTAGGGTCTTAAATATTTATATATATTTGCCCTTATAATTATTAAACGTAAATGACTTTCCCTGAAAATTTAAAATACACAAAAAACCACGAATGGGTTTCAATTAAAGATGATATTGTAACCGTTGGAATTACAGATTTTGCTCAAAAAGAACTTGGAGATATCGTATATTTAGAAGTAGATACTAATGGAGAAACATTAGACGCTGAGTCAGTTTTCGGAACAATAGAAGCAGTAAAAACAGTTTCTGATTTATTTATGCCTATTACTGGAGAAATTATTGAAACTAATAAAGAGTTAGAAGAAAACCCTGAAAAAATTAATTCTGACCCTTATGGACAAGGATGGATTATAAAAATAAAAATCAATCCTGAAAATTTAAACGAAGATAATTTGCTTAATGTTAGTGATTACAAATCGTTAATTAGTAATTAATTTTAATTATACTCTTTTAAGTATAATTTACACAATTGATTAAAAAAATAAAACTAATAAAGGTTAAATGAATAAATATTTTTATTTTAGCAAAAATTTCAATTTCGTTTAATTATAAAATAATAATATCGTGAAATTAAAGAAAAATCCAAAAGCCGACTTAAACAAAAATAGTGGTCTGTTTTTTATAATTGGTTTAGTTTTAGTTCTTTTTATTACTTGGAGAGCAATAGAAAATAAAACCTATGAAAAAATATATGATTTAGAAAAATTAAATGTTGATGACGAAGATGATGACGAAATCCCATTAATTGACTTAATAAAACCGCCACCACCACCACCGCCACCACCACCTCCTCAAGCTCCTACGGTGATTGAGATAGTTGATGATGAAGAAGAAGTGGAAGAGACGGTTATAGAAACTACTGAAACTGATGATGAGGAAATCATAGAAGATATTGAAATTGAAGAGGTAATTGATGAAGAAATTCCTTTTGCTATCATTGAAGATAAACCTATTTTTCCTGGTTGTGAAAAAGTAAAAAAATCAGAACTAGCTAAGTGTTTCCAAGACAAAATAAACAAACACATAAGAAAAAATTTTAGATACCCTGAAATCGCTAAAGAAATGGGGATTCAAGGTAGAGTTTTTGTGCAATTTGTTATTGATAAAAAAGGGCATGTAGAAGTAAAAGCCGTAAGGAGTCCTGACAAAAGTTTAGAAAAAGAAGCGAGAAGAATTATTTCATTGTTTCCTAAAATGAAGCCTGGAAAACAAAGAGGTGTTCCAGTAAGAGTTCCTTATAGTATTCCTATTACTTTTAGACTTCAATAAAGAAAATAACGCCAACAAAAAATATTAGGGCTGATTAAATAAATTAGCCCTTTTTTTATAATAAATATTTAAACTTGAATTTAAAAGATTTAAATCAACTTTTTAAAACGCGTTTAGCTCTTAGTATAGGATTTTCTTCAATTACAGGATATCTAATTAGTACTTCACATATAAATTATAAAACGCTTCTCCTTTTATCATTTGGAGGATTGTTATTAACCGCTTCATCAAATGCTTTTAATCAAATCATGGAGAAGGATTTAGATGGAATGATGAAAAGAACTATGAACAGACCCTTACCAAAAGGGAGACTTTCTATTCAAAAAGCACTATCTATAGCTATCGTCTCTGGTATTTTGGGGATATTTTTACTTTATCTAATTAATCTAAAAGTTTTTGCATTAGGGTTATTATCTATTTTTATTTATACCTGTTTATATACTCCGCTTAAAACCAAATCGCCATTTGCCGTTTTAGTTGGAGCTTTTCCCGGAGCTTTTCCATTTATGTTAGGTTGGGTAGCTCACACAAATAGTTTTGGAATTGAGGTTGGTATTTTGTTTTTAATACAATTTTTTTGGCAATTCCCGCATTTTTGGGCTATTGCTTGGACTTTACATGAAGACTATCATAAAGCGGGATTTAAATTACTGCCTTTTGAAAAACCAAATAAAAAAATTGCAATCCTTATTATTGTTTTTTTACTAATCACTATTTTACTTTCTATTTCTCCTCTTTTTAGAGTTACTGGAGATTTTAGTATTTCTTTAGGTAGTGGAATTTTTATAATTATAGTCGGTATTATCACTCTTTATTTTTCTATTCAACATCTATTAAAAAGAACAATCATTACCTCTAAAAAACTTATCTTTGCAAGTATCTTTTATATTACTTTATTACAAATAACTTATATTTTAGATTCATTTTTATAAAATAAATTATGGAAGAAAAAGCCAATAAAAGACAAGCAAAAAAAAACATGTTGTGGTTTGGGATGATAAGCATGACCATGACTTTTGCAGGACTTACAAGCGCTTACCTTATTAGCAGTAATAGAAAAGATTGGGATCTTTCTTTTGAATTACCTTTAGAATTTAGTGTAAGTACAATACTTATTTTACTAAGTAGTTTAACTTTTTATTTTGGAAAAAAAAATATCCTAATTTCAAAACTAAAATCTCTATGGTTTTTAGGACTAACTTTTGGAATTTCAGTAGGTTTCGTTTTTTTGCAATTTAAAGGGTTCGGTGTATTAATAGACAAAGGGTATTATTTTACAGGAGCTGAAAGCCATGTTAATAGTTCTTTTCTATACGTTTTAGTTGTTTTACACCTTCTTCACTTATTTTTTGGTATCATTTTCCTTTCCATTGTTACCTTTAAAGTTATTAAAGAAAAATATAATTCCACAAACATTTTAGGTGCTTCTTTAGTCACTATATTTTGGCATTTCTTAGGAGGGCTTTGGTTGTATTTATTTTTATTTATTTCATATATATAACCCATGGAAAAAATAAAAAAGAAATTACAAAAACTTCAAAGTCAATTTGAATTAAATAGCGAAAAATGTTTAGGATATCCTGCGAATGCCAAATTTAACTATCAGGACTTAGATTCATTCTTAAACTATTGCGGAAATAATATTGGAGACCCCTATATAAATGGTCGTTATCATGTTAACACTAAAGAATTTGAACAAGAAGTGTTGGATTTTTTCTATGAAATTTTAGGCACAGATAATAAACATTCATGGGGTTATGTAACCAATGGAGGTACAGAAGGAAATTTATATGGATTATTTATCGCTAGAGAAAAATTTCCAGATGGAATTTTATATTATTCAGACCAAACACATTATAGTGTTAAGAAAATTGTTAAGCTCTTAAACTTAAAAGCGATTGAAATTGAGTCTTTGCCAAATGGAGAGATTGATTATGAAAAATTAAAAAGCCATGTATCATTTAGATCACATACTCCTGCAATTCTCTTTGCCAATATAGGAACAACAATGAAAGGAGCAATTGACGACATAGACAAGATGCAAGCAGTATGCAAAAATATTCCTTATTATATTCATGCTGATGAAGCTTTATTTGGAATGACTTTGCCTTTTTTAGACACGCGCCAATCATTTAAAATAAAAGATGGAATTGATAGTATAGCTATAAGTGGGCATAAATTTATTGGCTCTCCTTTCCCTAGTGGAATTGTAATTTGCAAAAAAGAATATATTGACCCTATAAAATCTGAAATCTCTTATATCCAAGGAAATGATGCGACTATTAGTGGTTCAAGATCTGCATTTAATCCTCTTATATTATGGTATGCCATTCAAACAAAAAAAATCAGTGGATTTCAAGAAATGGCTGAACGATGTATTAAAACTGCGGACTATGCTATTCAAGAGTTCAAAAAAAGAAATGTTGATGCATGGAGAAATGAAAATTCAAATATTGTAGTTTTTCCTGAATCTGCTATGACTGAAAAATCTCTAAATAAATACCAAATTGCATGCGCATCAGGAATCGGGCATATTGTATGTATGGCTGATACCAAAGAAAAAACAATAGATGACTTTTTAAAGGAAGGATTAATTGTAAACTCAAATTAATTCTAATAAATCTGTGAATTGTTTCTATATATTATAAAAAAGTCAACTACTAAATTTATTTATTAATATTTTAAAAATTAAATACATTTTTATTACTTTTGCTCACCTAACATAAAATATGGATACTGTTTTGAATACAAATAAAGTTAATAATTGGGAAGGTGGGAAAAAACCTATGGCGGCTAGTTATGGAAAGTTAATGATGTGGTTTTTTATCGTTTCAGATGCCCTAACTTTTTCAGGATTTTTAGTTGCATACGGATTCTCTCGTTACAAAAACATAAATTCATGGCCTATAGCCGATGAAGTATTTACACACTTTCCTTTTTTGCATGGAATAGAAGCACCTATGTACTACGTAGCCTTGATGACATTTATATTAATTCTGTCTTCTGTGACTATGGTTCTAGCTGTTGATGCTGGGCATAAAATGCAAAAGTCTAAAGTAGTTTTTTATATGATGGCTACTATAATTGGTGGATTAGCCTTCGTAGGTTCACAAGCTTGGGAATGGAAAACATTTATACTTGGTGATTATGGAGCGGTAGAAACTCACAAAGGAGAAATACTACAATTTGTAGATAAGAATACTGGAAAACGTGTTGCTTTAAATGATTTTGTTGAAAAAACACATAGCGATAGAATAGCTCATGAAAGTCACAATGGAATATGGTTTAAATCTGGCGAAAAATTACCAAGTTATAGTATTGAAGATGTAAGACATAGTTTTATTGCTATTCCAGAAATAGTGATTAAAGGAGAAGAAATTCAAGAAAACGGGCATAAAGTCGTTTATTCAAAAGAAGAATCTATTGAAAAAATAAACGATGCCGTAAATATTGTTGAAGGTGCTAACCTAATTCATAATGAATATGGAAATAGATTATTTGCAAACTTTTTCTTTTTCATCACAGGATTTCATGGTTTTCACGTATTCTCTGGAGTTATCTTTAACATTATTATCTTTATAAATGTGCTATTAGGCACGTATGAAAGAAGAGGACACTATGAAATGGTAGAAAAAGTAGGTTTATATTGGCACTTTGTAGATTTAGTGTGGGTATTTGTCTTTACTTTCTTCTATTTAGTGTAAAAACTATTTTTTGGATATATGCTCCATAATGATGGGGGCATGAACTCTTGAATTTTCAATAAACCACTTATTTGTTTTTAATCCCCCACAAACAACTCCAGCTAGGTATACATCTTTCACATTAGACTCCATCGTATCTTTATTATATATAGGAGTGTTATACTCATCTTTCTCAAAAGAAATCCCCAAAGATTTTAGTAACGTAAAATTAGGTTGATACCCTGTCATTGCTAAAACAAAATCATTTTTTAATTGGATTTCTTCACTGGGTGTTTTTATTAATACTTCTTCTGGTGTTATTTTGGTAAGTTCAGCGTTAAAGTAAGCATTGATAGTACTTTCTTCAATTCTATTAATAATATCAGGTCGTACCCAATATTTAATATTTTTTCCAATTTCTTTCTCTCTAATAATCATCGTAACGCTTTTTGCGCCTTTTCTATAAATTTCTAAAGCTACATCTACTGCTGAATTACCTGCACCTATAATTGCTACGTCCATTCCAAAATAGGGGTGCGCATCTTTATAGTAATGTGAAACCTTGGGAAGTTCTTCCCCTGGAATGTTTAATAAATAAGGAAAATCATAAAATCCAGTAGCCATCACTATATTTTTAGTTTTATATTCTCCTTTTGAAGTTTTAATACTAAATCCGCCAGAGGATAAGGGAGTGAAAGTATCAACTTTTTCATATAAATTTACTGATAATTTCCAATGTAATGCTACTCGTCTATAATACTCTAACGCTTCCTCTTTAGTTGGTTTAGGATTATGAGCGATGAATGGCACCTCTCCTATTTCAATTTTATCTGATGTAGAAAAAAAAGTCATATTCGTAGGGTAATTATAGATTGAATTTACGAGTGTTCCTTTTTCTATAATCAAATACTCTAAATTTCTTTTCTGAGCCTCTATTGCACAACAAAGCCCAATAGGACCTGCACCAATTATAATTACATCTTTCATTAAAGTAAAATAATATCTTTTTGTATTGCCTCCAACTGAGTATAAATTGACATAACCTCTTCAGGGCTCTTCATATTAACTATTATTGTAAGGCTTTGAAATTTTTTAGTAGACGATTCTTTAACAGAATATTTAGCTTCTTTAGATATGAATAACTTTTTTATATACGCTAAATTTTCTTCAATGGATGATTTTAGAATAATTTTAAACATATATTCCCCCGGCCAATTCTGGGAGTTTTGTAGTTGCTCGTAAAAACTTGATTTGTTCATTATACTTATTTAGATAATTTTTTTAAAAATTCTTCCCTATTTATGTTTAGATATCTCATCACCTGTTTTACAATAAATTCTGGAATAGGGTCTTTGTGAGTTTGAATTGTAATGGGTCTATCTAAATCACGTCTTGACCATTTTTCATGTCTCCCTCTACCTTTAGTTGTTTTTATAACTTTTAGCCCTTCCTTTGATAAAAAACTACGAAAATCTTTCAAAGGAATATTTGATAGCTTTTTCGTAGACATAAATAGTAAAATTATATATATGCTGGAATTCCCACTTCCTTATGAAAGGTTTTTACAGGATATCTATCAAATATTTCTGAAATATAATCAGTATTCACAATAGATTGCATACTTGGCGCTAAAATTTTCTTTGGCTTTTTTACTGTTCCCTTCAATGTCCATCCTAGTTTTGTAAGCACTTTTGCTAATGTGTTTTTGTTCAGGGTATATTCAATAAAATCATTAAATACAATACCAAAGGATTCTTTCGCTTCCTTTATTGAGTCTCCATACCCTGTCAAATCTAAGTGGGGAGAATAAACAAAATGTGTTTGTTGCTTGTCTTTAAAAGAAACAAGTAATAATTTAACTTTTACTTCCCCTTGTTTATTTTTATAATCAGCCTGAAATATATAATTGTTTTCCATTTTTCAATTTTATTAAAATTGAGACACAAAAGTATAAATAAAATTTTGGATTAATACACCTAAA
>JAMJVX010000037.1 GCA_023558315.1 Flavobacteriaceae bacterium | reverse complement strand
TTGAGGAATTTCACATTGATAGACACTCAGTACAAGTACGCAGATTACTATAAAGGAATAACTCCATTTGTAGATTGATAGATTTTTCATAGGTGTTTTAGTTCAAGTAGTTGAATGGCGATTTTTTATTTGACGTCAAATATATTATTATTAAAAATATTAAAGGGTACTATATACTTCTTTGGGCACTAATTTTTTAATATTTCCTTTATTTGTTATCACATCCCTCACGATACTACTACTGATAAAAGAAGTTTCTACTGAGGTAAGTAAGAAAATAGTTTCAATATTTGCAATCGTTCTATTGGTATGTGCGATGGCTTTTTCAAACTCAAAATCGGCAGGATTACGAAGTCCACGAAGAATAAAGGGACAATTTTTTTCTTTACAAAAAGTCGTTGTAAGCCCCGTATAGGTAGTAATCTCAATATTTGGGTTGTCTTTAAAAATAGCGCGTAACCACTCCAAACGTTGCGCCACAGAGAACATACTTTTCTTATACGAATTTGTCCCTACAGCAATAATAATTTCATCACAAAATCCTAAGGCTCTTTCAATAATATTGAGATGCCCCAAGGTAATTGGGTCAAAAGAGCCAGGAAATAGGATTCTTTTCATTCGAATTAGTCAATAGTAGAAATTCGCAAGGTATTGACCATTCCTTTTTTAACGATAGGCATTGCAGATAGGTTAATCACCATATCATTAACGGCAACAAAGTTCTTTTCTTTAGCAATAAGGTTTACGTCTACAATGGTTTGGTCAGTGTTTTCAAATTTGTCATAATAAATCGCTTTAACCCCCCAAAGAAGATTGAGCTGTGTTAAAATTCTTTTGTTGGAGGTAAAGACTAACACGTGAGCATTTGGTCTCCAAGCAGAGATTTGAAAAGCGGTATAACCACTATTAGTCATCGTACAGATGGCTTTTGCGGCAATTTCGTTTGCGATATTTGCGGCGTGATAACAGATAGATTTTGTAATGTAGCGGTCATTTTTAACATGAGGGGGTTTTTGTGGCAACCATATGAGATCAGAATTTTCTACATTATCAATAATGGATGAAATTGTTTGCACCACTTCTACAGGATATTTTCCTACAGATGTTTCCCCAGAAAGCATAACCGCATCTGCGCCATCCATCACCGAATTTGCTACATCATTTACTTCTGCACGCGTGGGAGTCAAACTATCAATCATTGTTTCCATCATTTGTGTAGCGATTATTACTGGAATGCGATTTTGTTTTGCTTTTAAAACCAATTCTTTTTGTACCAAAGGCACTTCATAGGCTGGAATTTCTACCCCTAAGTCACCTCTTGCCACCATTATTCCTTGACAGGCCTTCATCACTTCATCCATTTTATCCAACACTTCTGGCTTTTCTATTTTTGCAACAATAGGGATGGCATAGTCGGAATGTTTTGCGATTAGGTCTTTTAAATCTTGTATATCTTTAGAATGTCTTACAAAAGAAAGCGCTATCCAATCCACTTTTTGGGCAATCGCAAATACAGCATCTTTTATATCTTTTGGTGTTAAGCAAGGTAAAGAGATTTTAGTGTTCGGCAAATTCACCCCTTTTTTAGATTTGAAAGGACCTCCTTGAACTACTTTTGTAAGCACTTTTTCTTTTTTATCGGTGTCGATCACCTCAAAAACGAGTTTTCCATCGTCCAATAAGATTTTTTCTCCTTTATTGACATCCTTGGCAAAATTTCTATAGTTCATATATACTTTTTCTCCATCGCCTTCAAAGGACTCCTCGCTAGTGATAAAGGTAATTTCATCCCCTTCCTTAACGACCGTGTTTTCAACGACATTTCCTACTCTAATTTTGGGACCTTGCAAGTCTGCCAAAATGGAAGTATATACGCCTAACTCACTACTAACGTCTCTAATGGTTTGGATGACTTTTTTTACATTGTTGTGTTCTGCATGCGAAAAATTTATTCTAAACACATCTGCTCCTGCTTGAATCAGCGCGCGTATTTTTTCTTCGTTGTTTGTTGCAGGACCTAGGGTTACTACTATTTTTGTCTTTTTCATATCTTAAATTATAGCTAAAATTGATTTTGATTTTATTTGGTTACTTTTAATAATGTACGTCATTTTTATTTCCTTAATTTCTTTTATTTTAGAATGTATTTTGTCTTCTTCCCCTTGGGGCGCTTTTATAATATAATCTACTTGACGATACTCTGGAAATAAATAATTTTCGCAAAAAGAACTATCGCTAAATAATTCTTCTTTTTTTGATTCAACTGATGACAATTGTTTATTGTTATACAAGAAAACCTCTTTTTGATTTTCTGTCCATTTATAATACACAAAAGCCATTTCTTTTTCTTCATAGGGCACAAAATCTTCTTTTACTCGCGAAAGAGAAATTTTTAATTTTTCATTTAGTAAATACACTAATTTAAACCCTTCTAGTTGAGAATGAACCGCAATTAGGTTTGAAAATAATGTTTCTTCTAAAGATTCTAAGGAGATTTTATACGACTTCATTTAAAAAAGACAAAACTAATAAAGTTTTAATTACAATTAAAAAAAATATATCTTTGTATTTAAAAAATATTTTGAATAATTTTATATCAATACTTAAATGGAGAGGAATGTTGCAAGACAGTACTCCAGAGTTAGAATCGCATTTACAAAAAAATAAATCTACAGCCTATATTGGATTTGACCCTACTTCGGATTCGTTACACATCGGAAGTTTGGTACAGTTAGTACTTTTGCGCCATTTTCAGAAACAGGGTCATAAACCCATCGTATTAGTGGGGGGCGCCACAGGAAGAATAGGAGACCCCTCTGGGAAAGCCAAAGAAAGGAACCTATTGGATGAAGAAACACTAAATCACAACGTCTCAAAAATCAAAGAACAGATAGGGCGATTTTTGGATTTTGACGATACCAATCCCCAATCAGCAGTTCTTTTAGACAATTACACATG
Source organism: Flavobacteriaceae bacterium (assembly GCA_023558315.1). Lineage (GTDB taxonomy): Bacteria > Bacteroidota > Bacteroidia > Flavobacteriales > Flavobacteriaceae > JAMJVX01. The sequence goes on along the minus strand of JAMJVX010000037.1, from coordinate 16,166 downwards.
GCTCAAGAAGTTTAGTTTAATAGATTTTTCAAGAGAGATAGGAAAGCATATTACCGTAAACTATATGATGGCAAAAGAGTCTGTCAAAAAAAGAATCGCTTCAGATGAGAGTACGGGGATGTCTTTCACCGAGTTTACCTATCAACTCCTTCAGGGGTATGATTTTCTCCATTTATTCAACGAACAAAACTGCGTACTGCAAATGGGAGGAAGCGACCAATGGGGAAATATTACCACTGGAATAGAGCTTATTCGTAGAAAGACTGGAAAAAAAGCCTTCGGACTCACGTGTCCCCTTATTGTTAAATCGGACGGCACTAAGTTTGGAAAGACAGAATCTGGAAATGTTTGGTTGGATAGGAAAAAAACCTCACCCTACAAATTTTATCAATATTGGCTAAATGTATCAGATGCGGACGCAGAAAACTATATTAAAATATTTACGTTTTTAGAAAAGGAGGTAATTGAAGATTTAATAAAAGAACATCAACAAGCCCCACATTTGAGACTCTTGCAAAAAACCATCGCTAAAGAATTGATGCTATTAGTGCATTCTAAAAAAGATTTGGATGCCGTAGAGAAAGCCTCGCATATACTCTTTGGCAAAGCCACGTCAAAAGAATTAGCAGAGATAGACAAGGATTTGTTTTTAGAGATTTTTGAGGGCGTACCGCAAACGACTATTTCCAGAGACCAATTACAAAGTGGTGTAAATATTGTGGAGGCACTAGCAGGAGAAGGGTTTGCGTTTTTAAAATCTAAAGGAGAAGCGCGCCGAGCGTTAAAAGAAAATGCCATTTCGGTCAACAAAGAGAAAGTCAAAGAGGAGCATTCCCTCACCGAAAAAGACTTGATAAACGATGCGTATATATTACTCCAGCGTGGAAAAAAAGCACACTATTTGATAATTGTGAAGTAATTATGAATGTAGAACGAGTAACTATTAATGTTGAGTGAATAATTATGAATGAGAAGAAAAATATTTTGCTTAGTAAATCCTTTACATTTGCTATTAAAATCGTCAACTTATATAAGGGTCTTTCTACTCAGAAAAAAGAATTTGTAATGAGCAAGCAACTTTTACGAAGTGGAACAGCAGTTGGGTATTAATACGCGAAGCTCAAAATGCTGAAAGCAAGAAAGATTTTATTCATAAACTAGCTATTTCTCAAAAAGAATGTGATGAAACACGGTATTGGATTGAACTTTTAAAAGAAACAGCATATATTAATGAAATAGAATTTAATGAGATGTGTAACCATGGAGAAGGGATTTTAAAAATTTTGAAAAGTTCAATTTTAACGGCAAAACAAAATTTGCAGAATTAAAAACATTCATCATATATCATTCTTAATTCATCATTATAAAACCCTTAATCTAAATAATTTAGAAAACGAATTATTCGTTAGCGTAGATTTTTTCCAAAAAAACTCTAAACTCTTTTTCAATTTCTGAACTCTCTAATACGCTATCTTTTTTATAAATAAATAGCAAAGAATCTTCAGCGAAACTTTTTTCTTTTAGGAGCATTGCAAAAATGCCTCTCATTCTTCGCTTTAAAAAGTTCCTATCAGTAGCTTTTTTAAATAAGCGTTTAGGTATGACAAAACCGACAAAAGGGTTTTTTATCTCTACTTTATCTTTAGAAAAATATACTAATGTAAAACAACGAGTATGTAAAGTAGTTCCTAATCGTAAGGGAACTCGCCTGTTTTTATAAGGCACTTTCTACTTACTTATTTGTATATAAATTGTTTTCTTTATTTATATCCGCCATAAAGAAAGAGGGGTCAATAAGTATTTGATCTACAGAAGACAAAGGTTTGTCTATCACTAAATTATATGTAGGATACGCCCAAGCCCAGTCCTTTTCTACATTCCAAGTGATGGATGGATAGGGATTTTCTTTTTCTCCTCTCATAATTCTCACTGGGATATAAAACATTTCTTGCGTGCCGTCTTTATATGTCACTAATAAATCAATAGGCATTGGCATTGACTCTATACGCTCTAAGGTTATTTTTGTTTTAGTATCTTCCTCAGCAGTAACAGTTTTAACTGCGTAATCTATTTTATTGGTGGTTTGTGTCCAGTCTGTTAGGTACCACTTTAGGTGAATTCCAGACACTTTTTCAGCGGCTCTTCTAAAATCATTAGGTGTAGGGTGGGTAAACTTGTTTTCATCGTAGTACAATTGTATGGTTTTAAATAAATTATCCATACCGATGACATATCCTAATTGCGCAAGGAATACAGACCCTTTGCTATACGCTCCACTTTCATAGGCTCTGTTATAATCATATCTATTTGCATTGGTGGCTAAGGGTTGCTCAATTCCTTCACGAGCGATGTAGTAATATCCATTGTAATAATTTTCTAATGGAAATTCCTTTTCTTCATTAAGCACTTTTATTTTTGCGAGAGTAGAGATAAAAGAAGTAAACCCTTCATCCATCCATTCGTGTTTCATCTCGTTGGTAGCTAAAAGAAATTGAAACCAAGAGTGCGCAAGTTCATGAGAAGTCACACCCACTAAACTTCCAAATTTTCTTTCTCCAGTAATTAGTGTACACATCGCGTATTCCATACCGCCATCTCCCCCTTGTATCACGGAGTATTGCTTATACGGATACGGACCTATTTTTGTGTTAAAATATTCCATTAGTTCCACGGTAAGCGGTTGTAATTTTTTCCAATTGTCTATAATTTCTGGATTGTTTTTGTAAAAGAAATGTAAGTCTACATCATTAGGACCTTTTATCATGTCGTGGATGTATTCTGGATCTGCTGCCCAAGTAAAATCGTGTACATCAGGCGCAACGAAATGCCAAGTAAGCTTTCCCTTTTTAGGCTTTTGTTTGAACTTGTCTGTATATCCATGCCCAATTTTTTCAGGGTTTTGTAGATATCCACTTCCAGCCACTGTATAGTCTTTGTCTATAGTAATTTTTACATCAAAATCTCCCCATACTCCGTGGAATTCTCTACCTAAGTAGGGCTCTGCATTCCATCCATCATAATCATATTCTACAATTTTTGGATACCATTGCGCCATTGAAAAAGCAACCCCTTCTTTAGATTGTCTTCCTGCTCTACGTATTAATATTGGCACTTGTCCATTAAACTTAAGAGAGAAAGTACTGCTTTCACCAGGGGCAATAGCTTTTGCTAGAGGAACTTCTAATATAGTTTCTTCTTCATTTACATTTAATGAAACACCATCTTGGGTAACATTACTCACATGTAAAAAACCTATTTCTTTTTCGGTCAAAGTCTCAAAATCGTGTTTAAAACGTCGGTTTTTATCTTTAGCAGTTTTAATTCTTACTGCCATTTCACTACCCGGTTGGAAGGCGTTGTAATAAAGGTGATAATAGATATTTTTTAACGTGTCTGGTGAGTTGTTTGTATATACCACAGTTTGTGCCCCTTCATATAAATTTGACTCTACATCTAATGAGACAGACATATCGTAGTCAACTTTCTGCTGCCAATGTTTTTGAGCAAAAAGCGTAGTTGAAGAGAGTAAAATGACAAAAAGTAAAAAATGTTTTTTCATAGGAATTAAAGTTTTAAGCTAACAAATATACTATTTTTTTAAAAACCCTTATCTGTTTCCCATTTTTTGTAAATAGAATCTAATGTCGGTTGATTTATGGGCTCTTGAGGCTCCAACACTTTATTATAAAAGGCGCGATGTAATATTCTTTCAATATCATAATCCTCTTTAACCTCTAGTGGTTGGTAGGGCTTTTTTAGATTTAATTCAAACTGAGAGGCGAAAAATTGCCACCAAAAAGCGGTCCATCCAGAGCGCAATTGTTTTAATAAGTCAAAACAGGTAATCCCCGTTTGTCGATGGATAAGTTTGATGAGGATTTGTCCTTCTACCCTATTAAACTCTTTTAAGGTAGGCTCAAATTCCTCATAAATAAATTTTTCTAATAATTTAATATACTTTTTTTGTTTTCGTTTGGACTCTATGTTTTCTAATCTATCGTTTAATTGCTTTAATCTAGTTCCAGAAATTTTGGCAAAAGGATATACTTTTATAACTCTATTCCTAAGACGATAGTAATTTATCCTATCTTGACTGGTAGTAAAATCAAGCGGACTTAAAATAACTACTTCCTCTAAAGGGATGTCATAGAAAAGTCCTTTGTCAGTTTGTATTAATGTTCGGGTCGTATCTATAGTAGATTGACAAAAACTGAAAGACGATATACAGAGCAGTAAAAATAAATAAAAAAGCCTTTTCATAAAGACGGACAAAAGTAAAAAATAATTTATTTTTGTTACCGTTTTAAAAAGTTAAAAATGAGTAAAATTATCAATCAACAATCCTTAAAGTTTTTAGAAAAATATTTAAATAACGCCTCACCTACAGGTCATGAAAAAAAGGGGCAAAAACTTTGGATGGATTATCTAAAACCCTATGTAGATGAATTTATTACAGACACGTATGGCACTTGTGTTGGGGTGATAAATCCACAGGCAAAATATAAAGTTGTCATTGAAGCTCATTCAGATGAAATCTCTTGGTACGTAAATTATATAAGTAATGATGGATTAATATACGTAGTAAGAAATGGAGGAAGTGATCATATGATTGCCCCCTCAAAGCGTGTAATTATTCATACTAACAAAGGTGAAGTTTCCGGAGTATTTGGATGGCCAGCCATTCACACTAGAATTAACGGGAAGGAAGAAACTCCAAAGATTGAAAATATTTTTATTGATGTAGGCGCGGAGTCAAACAAAGAAGTAGAGAAAATGGGAATACAAGTAGGAGATGTAATTACCTATCCTGACCCTTTCCAAGTGTTGAATAAAAATAAATTTTTAGGCAGAGCTCTGGACAATCGTTTAGGAGGCTTTGTCATTGCAGAGGCAACGAGAATTCTTCATGAAAATAATGAAAAACCCACTTTTGGACTGTACATTGTAAATTCAGTACAAGAAGAAGTTGGACTTAGAGGCGCAGAGATGATTACAAAAACCATTAGACCAAATGTGGCTATTGTAACAGATGTTTGTCATGACACTTCTACACCTATGATAAACCAAAAAAAAGAAGGAGATATTAAAATAGGAAAAGGGGCGGTAATTAGCTTTGCACCAGCAGTACAAAACAATTTACGCGAAAGGTTATTATCGGTTGCAGAAAAAAATAAAATTTCAATCCAACGCTTAGCGTCTTCAAGGTCTACGGGAACGGATACGGACGCCTTTGCATATAGTAATGGAGGCGTAGCTTCAGCGCTTATTTCCACTCCTTTAAGATATATGCACACGACAGTAGAAATGGCACATAGAGAGGATGTAGAATGTGCTATAAAGTTGTACGTAGAAACAATAAAAAGTATTAAAGAGGGAGAAACCTTTAGTTATTTTGAATAAGAAGGTTGTTTATCCTTTTTATTAAGGAAGGCCCTTTATATACAAATCCAGTATATAATTGAATAAGGTCCGCACCTGCATTTAGTTTTTCAATCGCATCTTTTTCAGTTGAAATACCACCTACTCCAATAATAGCGAAAGCATCCTTGCTTTGTTTTTTTAGATAGCGAATAACTTCGGTACTTCTTTTCGCTACAGGCACTCCACTTATTCCTCCTTGTTCATGACTGTTTTTTTCCTTGATGGAAAGACACTCTTTATTTATAGAAGTGTTTGTGGCGATAATTCCAGCAATTTTTGTTTTAAGTACAATTTGAACAATATCATCTAATTCTCGATTATCCAAATCAGGCGCAATTTTTAATAAAATAGGCTTTGGTGATTTTTGTTTATGATTCCAGCCTTGAAGGGTATTAAGTAAATTTAAAAGCGCTTCTTTTTCTTGTAGTTTTCTAAGGTTTTTTGTGTTTGGAGAACTTACGTTTATAGCAAAGTACTGCACGTGATTAAAAAGTTTTTTAAAGCAAAAAAGATAATCGTCTATAGCTTTTTCATTTGGGGTTATAGCATTTTTTCCAATGTTTCCGCCAACAATAATATTTTTATTTGTTTTTAATCTTTTTACTACTTTTTCAACCCCATCGTTATTAAACCCCATACGATTTATGAGTCCTTTGTTTTTCTGAAGACGAAACAATCTTTTTTTAGGATTTCCTGATTGCCCTTTGGGAGTGACTGTACCAATTTCGATAAAACCAAAGCCCAATGAAGAAAAAGATGTATAAAGCGTTGCATTTTTGTCAAACCCAGCAGCAAGACCTATTGGGTTAGGGAATTTAATCCCAAAAACGGTTTTTTCTAAGGCAGGATTTTTAACGACAAAAGCCCTTCTAAAAAGAGGCCTAAATAAAGGAATAGTATAGACAGATTTAATAATGAAACCTGTTATAGAATGTGCTTTTTCAGGGTCTATCAAGAATAAAAAAAAGCGAATTATTTTATACATTTCATACTAAAAAAAAAGATAAAAAAGCCTTCGCCTTTTTATCTTTTTAGAATCTAACTATTTAGAAAAAATCTTATTTTGACTGTTGCAATTTTGCACTTAATTCAAGTGAAATAGCACTTTTTTCAATTTTTATTTTTCCAGCCTGTGTATCAATAACACAAGTATTATCATCGTTGTTAATATCACCAACTTTGGCATGTATGCCACTTTTGGTAATTATATTATCTCCCTTTTTAAGGTTGTTCATAAAGTTTTTTTCTTTTTTTTGTCTTCGCTGTGCAGGAAGAATCATAAAAAAGAATATAACCACAAACATTAATAAAATAAAGGGCAATTGCCCACCAAGTCCTTCCATATTCTAAATTTTATTGTTTTCCTGCTTGTTTAGCTCTTTCTGCTCTTGCTTGCTCTCTTAACTTTTCATTTTCAGGATCAGGAGTTACTTCTCCAATAATATATAACATGGTTTTTTCACCTTCTATGTTAGCAAATAATGTCACTGCTTTTTGTTGAATTCCTGGGCGTCCATTAGAATCAAAAACAACTTTTATTTCTCCTTTTTCTCCTGGCGCAATAGCCTCTTTAGGATATTCAGGAACAGTACATCCACAACTTCCTTGCGCTTGAGATATTTGCAAAGGGAACTTTCCAGTATTGGTAAAAGAAAAACTAGTTTCAACTTTTTCTCCTTCATTCACAACACCAAAAGTATGTTGTTTTCTATCAAAAGTCATTTCTGTTAAATCCGTTTTCTGTGTGTTAGTTGGCGCACTTGCTACTGTTTCTGTAGCGGCCGCTTTCTTTTTATTATTTTTTTGCTTGCATGAAGAAACACTAAATCCAGCCACAAACAAAAAACTAAGTAAAAATATTGTATTTTTCATAAGTAATAAATTTTTTTAAGTAAGCAAATATATATATTTTATGTTTATAAAGTATACTATTCATAGAATAAATAATAAACAAAAATAAAGAAAAATAGAGTGAGTTTCACCCTATTTGAATTTACTTTGCATTATGATAAAAAGGATATTATCAAATAAACAAATTGCCTTTTTTTGTGGCTTGGCGGCAACGAGTATTTATGGACTCAACCATACTATAGCAAAGGAAGTTATGCCGTACTACATTCAGCCTGCAGGATTTATATTGCTACGGGTGATTTCTGCATGTATTTTATTTTGGATTATTGGTTTTTTCCTTCCAAAGGAGAAAATATATCGTAAGGACATAAAGCCATTAATTGCAGCCTCTTTGTTTGGGATGTGTATCAATATGCTAGCTTTTTTTATAGGCCTTGATTATTCTACCCCTATTCATAGTTCTGTAATCATCACTATGGTTCCTATTTTTGCGATGATACTCGCGTTTTTTATCCTCAAAGAAAAATTGAACAGGTTGAATTTTTTAGGTATTATCATTGGTTTTATGGGCGCTTTGTTACTTATACTAAATAACAAACAAATCAACATACACGCTCCAAACATTCCTTTAGGAAATTTTTTATTTTTAATAAATTCCTTTTCTTATGCCTATTATCTTATAATTATGAAACCCCTTACAAAAAAGTATAGCACGATTACATTAATGAAATACTTATTCCTATTTGGTGTTATCATTAATTTTCCGTTTACTATTACTCAGTTTGGCGAGATAGAATGGCAGGCATTACCATGGGATGCTATTTGGCGTATTTGTTTTGTAGTTATTGGGACTACATTTTTAACGTATTTCCTTAATGCGTATGCATTGCGCTTTCTTTCTGCAACGACCTTAAGTGTCTTTGTATATCTTCAGCCAATTATAGGAATTTTATACGCTGTGATAGTTGGGATAGATAAAATAAATTCGATTGAGATTTTTGCAATGATATTAGTTTTTTTAGGTGTTTTTTGGGTGAATAAAAAAAGCAGTAAACAAAAAACACGCTTTAATTAATTCAAATTTTTATACCTTTGCAAAAATTTTAAACATATACATATTAACAATACAATAAATAATGAAAATGATTAATAATAAGGAAAAAGAATCTTTTAACGTCTCCTCACCAAACAGAATTGAAGAAACTACAAAATTTAAAGGAGATATAACATCTAAAGGAGATTTTAGAATTGATGGTGTTCTAACAGGAAACATTATAACCTCAGGGAAAGTTATTATTGGCAAGAATGGCTCTGTTAAAGGAAACATTGAATGTTCATTTATAGAAGTTGAAGGGTCTTTTGATGGAAATCTTATCGCTTCAAATATGCTTTTACTTAGAGCAAGTAGTAAACTGAAAGGAGATGTTATTGTAGAAAAATTATCGGTAGAATCTGATGCTATTTTCAATGCAAAGTGTACTATGAAGAAAAAGGAAGAGATTCAAAATATGCTTAAACAAAATAAAAACACTATTCACTCTGGTGAAAAGAGAGCATAAAAATAAGAATAGATGGCTTGTGTTTACAAGCTTTGTTTTTCAAATTGGAGCTATTATTTTTATTTTTGGACACTTAGGGAAATATATTGATTCGCAATTTAACCCCTCTAAAAAATACTTTACTTTACTATGCTTAATTTTAGGCGTAAGTATCTCAATAATTTATATCATTAAATTAGGGAAAAAACTAGAAAAATAAGACTTTTGAAAAGGGCTTATTTCTTAGTTTCTCTTTTCCTTTTTTGTAGCACATTTCTATTTTCTCAACAGTATAAAATTATTGGGAGAGTTATAAGTGCTGAGGATAAGTCACCTATAAAAGAAGCCCTAATTAGAGTTAATGAAAAAGAAGTTGTAACTCAAGAAGACGGGAGTTTTACTATTTCATCACTGTCCAAAGGCACCTATATTCTGGAGTTCAAAAAAGAAGGATATATCACAAAAGAGTTAACACTCTCATTAACCGAAGATACAGATATAGGTTCGTGGGAAATGTTAGCTACGCGAGAAAATGCGACATTATCAGTCTTTACAATTGACTTAGAGATAGACCAAGATGAAGATTGGGATAGAGATCAAATAGGGGGTATATTATCTTCTCAAAAAGATGTTTTTTTGAATGCGCTTTCCTTTCAATTTAGCCCAACCTTTTTTAAAGCTAGAGGTTTAGATTCTAAATATATTTCCGTTCTTTTTAATGGGGTATTAATAAATAATCCTTTAACAGGACGCGCACAATGGAATAGTTGGGGAGGACTTAACGACTTTATTAATCCCAGTACTTCAATTTCTTTTGGATTGAAAGAAAACGAAAAAATTTATGGAGGGTTAGCAAGTACTACAAATATCATGATAAGGCCTTCTTTATTGAGGAAGCAAACAAAAATATCTCAATCTTTTTCTAATAGTTCATATACTTATGCCAGCATGATAAGTCATTCATCTACGCTTAAAAATAATTGGGATATTGCATTTTTAGTTTCTAAGAGAGGAGGAGAAGGATATGTACAGGGGACGATTTATGACGCGGCATCTTTTTTCTTTGCTGTAGAAAAAAATTGGAATAGTAAGGCAAGTAGCTGGGTGTCTATTTTTTATACCCCTTTTTGGAGAGGAAAAAATGCTCCAATCACACAGGAAGTTTTTTCTATTAAAGGCAAGAGATACAATCCCTACTGGGGTTTTCAGGGGGGTAAAATTAGAAACGAACGCCTTTCTTTTTCTTCCCTTCCAACCCTTGTATTTAATCATGAACAAAGGATTAATTCAAAAAGTGTATTGTCGGTTGCTTTGTCTTTTCAACAAGGCAAATCGGGAAATAGTAGACTTAATTTTAATGGCAGCAAAAGAGAAGAGATGAGTATCATTGGGGGTGGGGACAACCCTAGTCCAATTTATTACCAAAAACTTCCTAGTTACTTTTTGAGGGACAATACTAATTTAGATTATAAAAACGCATATTTAGCAGAAAAAATTTTGAGAACAGATGGGCAAATAAATTGGAACGCCTTGTATAATACAAACTCATCACAAGAAGATTATACAGTGTATGCTATGTATAATGATGTAGATGATTCGCAAAGAATATTAGGGAGTGTAAATTATGAATATTTGTTTTCGCCTTCTTTACAACTAAACGTTAATACTCATTTTACGATTGGCAAGAATGAATATTTCGCAGAGATGTCTGATTTGTTGGGAGGGAAGAATTTTTGGGATTATAATATTTATGCCTCCTCTATAGAGGAATCACAAAATAATTTAATGCGCCCAGATAACGCGGTTCAAGAAAATGAAAAGTTTCAATATCATTATGCTATTAACCATGAATCCTTAAAAGCAAATGCGATGCTTTTATATAAAAAAAACACCTTTTCTAGTTTTATTTATCTAAATACAAATTATACATCCTACCTGCGAGAAGGATTTTTTCAAAACGGAAATTTTCCTGACACCTCTTTTGGAAAAGGTCAAAAACTAGAATTTCTTTCGCCACAATTAAGAGCTGGAATGACGTATTTAATCACACCGAAACATCATGTAAGTGTAAATGGTGATTACTCTCTACTTCCACCTTCGGCGCGAGATATTTATCCTAATGTAAGGGAAAATAATCAGCCCTTTTATCCTCTTAAAAACGAGCAAACCTATTCATTTTCATTAGAGTATAAATTTCTTTTAGATACTTTTCAAGCATTTATTCGCCCTTATTTTAGTTTTCAGAAAGATATAACGGAATTATCTTTTTATTTTGCGGATGGCATCCAAGGAGAAAATGCCTTTTTTGTCCAAGAAATATTGTCCGATATGAAGAAAGAGCATATAGGAATGGAGTCAAGTATACAATTTCAAGTAACTCCAGAATTTAAACTAACGGGAGTAGCAACAATAAGTAGGCACAGTTTTGCTAATAACCCGATGCTAACTTTAGTTACAGAGAATAACAGGGAAACGACAGAGATAGGATTTGTAAATGGACAAAAAAACTTTGGGAGTACTTTTTTAAAAGGATATAGACTACCTACAGGACCTCAACAAGCCTATTCATTGGGGATGGAATACAGAGACCCTGCCTATTGGTGGTTGTCTATTGTGGGAAATTATTTTAGAAATAGTTATATTGATGTAAATCCATTGTTGAGAACTACAAATTTTTATAAGGACAGTAATGGATTTCCTTTTGTAGAATACGATGAAGAGATAGCCAAATCATTATTAGCGCAAGAGGCTTTTAGACCCTATTTTTTAATTAATTTAACTTGTGGAAAATCTTGGCTTTTAAAACGAGGGACGTATTTAGGTTTTTTCTTGAGTGTTCAAAACGTATTAGATGAAACCTATAAAACAGGAGGATTTGAGCAAGGAAGGAATGCAAATTATCATACACTAAAAGAAGATAGAGCAAGAGCACTCCCTCTTTTTGGTTCAAAGTATTGGTGGGGGAGAGGGACTACTTTTTTTAGTAAAATATCATTAAGTTTTTAAATGAAACGAAATAATTTTATACTTGTGTTTTTTATTCTTTTAATGGGATGTATTGCTGTGCCCGAATATGAAACTCCTCCCATTGAGAGAAGAGAGGATTATATCGTTGAGAACACAAATATTGAGGCGATCATTTCGCGTATTAACGCATCAGAAAAAAAAGTAGCATTATTCACAGATACCGAAGCAACATTATGGATAGGGGGCTATATCGTTAGCAATGACGAAAGCGGAAACTTTTACAAAGAAATGTATATTCAAGATAACTTTGAGAACCCAAAGAAGGCAATAAAAATACTTGTAGATAAAACAAACCTACATACAACATATCCTACAGGGAATAAAATATATATAAAATTAAACGGACTTGGGGCAATGTTTAAAAATGGAGTTCTTACACTGGGGGAATATATAGGAGAAGACCTCAAAGGCATTTCCTCTTTTTTAATTCAAGAGTATATTGTGAGAAGTGCAGAACAAAAAACGATAACACCACAACCTATTTCTTTGGGGGATATAGATAGTACCACGATAGGAAAGTTTGTAAAGATTCCCAACATTCATTTCTCCTCAGACTTAAGTAATAAAACTTTCGCAGGAGAACAATTTGACGATTTTGATGGAGAAAGAAGATTAGTAGAGTGTGAGTCCCGTAGAAGTATATTATTGAGTACCAGTACTTTTTCTAGATTCAAATCTTTGATATTACCGCTAAGTGGAGGGGAAATTAGCGGAATTATTACGAGGGATTTCTTTAATGAAAAATACATTTTAAAAATTAATAAAATAACAGATTTACATTTTGACTCTGAACGTTGCGACCCATTTTTTGAAGAAAACTTTGAAAGTTCTTTATTAGGCAGTTTTGAAAAAGAAAAGTGGACAAACTATGCACAATATGGCACTAAGAAATGGGAGGTGTATACAGACGAAGACGCATTGGGAAAATCATTACGAATGAGCGCATATAAATCTGGAGAAACACAAAATGTGACTTGGCTTATCACTCCAGAGATAGATATATCCACTTTAACAAATCCCTATTTTTCTTTCCGAAGTTCTGTAAGTTTTGGTGACGATAGCCAATTAGAAGTATATATATCTACAAATTGGAACGGAAATGAGAATACTATTTCAGGAGGCACACAATGGGTTGATTTAAATCCAACCTTGGCAAGCAAATCAAACAACTCAAACGAATGGATTGATGCGGGATTTATTTCCTTAAGTAATTATAAAACAACCCCCATTAGAGTGGCGTTTAAATATACAGGAAGTGCCGTCACAACGAGTGACGGCACTTTTGAAATTGATGATATTAGGATTGTAGAAAAAAATTAGAAACCCTATATTTATCTAGCTACATAAGCGTAGAGCCTTCTATCAGGAAAATCAGCGACCCACATAATTTTTCCATTTGACCATATACCAAAAGGGTTAGAGTTTGAATTAGATAATCTTCTATAATCTTTAGCGGAATCTCTTGCCCCTGTGGCTAATGTATATGCATGTAACTCATCACTATTATTATTGGCTACCCACAGGGTTGTCCCATCAGACCAAATACTCCACCCCCCAGAACTTATAGTATTTATATCTTTCGAGGCATCTCTTGCTTTGGTATTTAAAGTATAGGCATAAATTTTATTATCTTGTTCGTCTAAAACCCACATAGTGGTCCCATCAGACCAAATACCATTAGGGCTCATATTTCCAGCCCCAGTTAGGGTTTGGGCATTAAAATCTTTGGAAGTGTCTCTAGTTCCATTTGATAAATTATACGCATAGATACTATCGTCGTTATAATCTACAGCCCATATGGTAGTTCCATCTGACCAAATAGAATTAACTTCACTGTTATCAGAAGCGAGAGATATTTGTTTAGAAGTAACTTGTTCTCGTGAAGAAATATCAATAGCAAGGATTTTATTAAAATGGTCATTAGCAACGTACATAGTAGTTCCATCAGCCCAAATTCCAGAAGGATTGTGAAAATAATTTCCATCAACTCTTATATCAAAAACAGAAGGTAATTTCTCTGTATAATCAGCGTATGAAATATAATAATTTTTTGTCGACCCGTTTTCTGCAGTTACTACAACAGTCCCTCCTGTCAACGTCAATGTATCACCGACACTTTTATTTGAAGTAGCTTTTGCAGATAAAGTAAGCGATTTAATCACGGGTGCGGTGGTTAAAGTGGAAGAGGAAATAGGTAAAAAAACGATTCTATTTGTCCCTCCAAAATTAGCGGAGTGTGTAGTCCCATTTACATTAATTGTCATTGCAGTAATGTCTTTCTCACTAGAGGGCACTATGGTATTAATAGTAAATGTATAAGTTTGTGTGCTTTTGTCTTGAGCGGTAACTACAAGGGTTGCTCCTGTTATTGCCAAGGCGTCTCCAACACTTTTATTGGCGGTGGCAAATTCAGAGAGAGTAAGCGTAGAAATAGTCACTTGAGTAGAGGAGCTTTCAGGAACATCATTTATAATAACATGGGTGCCTGAGATAGTCCCAGCATAAGATAGACTGCTTCCACTAGTAGTTACTGCAATTGCGGTAATTGCTTTTTGAGAGGAAGGACCTGAAGCGGTTATGGTTACGGTAAATGCTGCCGTATTTCCATCTTCCGCAGTAACGGTAATAGTATTTGACCCAACTGTAAGAACATCCCCTACTTTTTTATCAGCGTTCGCTTTCTCAGAAAGGGTAAGGGCTTTAATACTAACTTGCGTAGTCCCATAAGGCACACTATTTGCAAAGGTAATAGTAGTTCCGTTTATTGTTGCTTTATAATCGGTACTCCCCGCACTTACGGTTAACGCGGTAATGGCATTTCCATTAAGTTTTTCATCAGTAGGTTTACATTGAAAAACGCTAAAAAAAAGGATTCCTAATCCAATAAATACTCTTATTTGTGATTTCATAGTAGTTAATAATGACATAGTTTATTTAAATTTTATTAAGATACAAAAGTACAAATATTACCAAATAAAAAAGGGATAATATTCAGAATTTATAAAAGGGTTTAAAGGAAAAAAATCAATTTTTCCTACCTACTCATACGTCTTAACGAAGTTATAAGCATAAATTTTATCATCATTTCCATCACTTACCCACATCGTGGTCCCATCAGACCAAATACCCGCACTATGAGTATTTTGAGAATCTAAGTTAAACTCTTTAGATTCATCTATGCTTTTATCAGACATTTTATAAGCATAGATTTTACGGTCACTATTATCTAATACCCACATGGTAGTTCCATCCGACCAAAGTGCTCTTGGGTGTTCATTCGATGCCGTTGTGAGTGTATTAAAATCTTTACTTGAATCTGCTGCTTTACTTGTGAGATTATGAGCATAGAGTTTATCGTCATCATCAGAGCCTATCCACATGGTAGTCCCATCCGACCAAAGTCCATTGGGATAATCATTATAGGTTGTAATTGATAAATCATTAAAATCTTCAGCCTCATTTCTTGCTTTTGTAGAAATTGTATAGGCATGTACTTCTGCGTCAGGATAACCTTCTCCAATTACCCACATTGTTGTGTCGTTAGCCCAAAGACCATTAACAAAGTTCCCAGTTAATGTATTAAAATCTTTACTAGAATCTCTAGTTTTAGTAGATAAGTTATAAGCGTATAGTTTAATATCATCGTTATCACCTACCCACATCGTTGTTCCATCCGACCAAAGACTAGAAGGATTATTATTTCCTGCACCACTTAGGGTAGCTAAAGAAAATTCTTTAGTGGAATCTCTTTCACCAGCGAATACCTTAAAAGTAAAGGCATAGGTTTGCGTAGAAGCGTCTTGTGCGGTCACTAAAATATTTTGCCCTCCAGTTATGGTTAAAGTTCCTCCTACATTTAGGCTTGCAGAGGCGCCAGTAGATAGGATTAATTCAGAAATTGTTGCTTGTGTAGTGCCATTAGGTAGTTCATCATTAAAAATAACTCTTGACCCTGAAACCGTTCCCGTATAATCCGTAGTCCCCACTCTAATTGTCATTCCAGAAATTTCTTTTTCTGTTGATGGAGGCAGTGTAGTTATTGTTACCGAATAGTCTTTTGTACTGCTATCTTGTGCTGTTACGACAATGGTTTCTCCAGTAATCGCTATGGATTCCCCAGAAATTTTATCAGCAGTGGCAAAGGCAGATAATTCTAGTGTAGATATATTTACTTGAGTTGTTCCAAAAGGTACGCTACTAGCCGTTACTGCATTTTCATTAATGGTTCCAGTGTACACAGTACTACTTCCACTTATAGAAAATGCTATTGCTGTAATCTCTTTATCAGAATAGGCATTAGTAGTAAAACTCCGTCCATCATCTAAGTTC
>JAMJVX010000036.1 GCA_023558315.1 Flavobacteriaceae bacterium | reverse complement strand
GAAAATGGCTTCGACCCCTTTACAACCGTGGATACACCTACATCAAACTATCAGTGGTTTAAAGGATTTTGTTGGGATGTTTTTGCCCCTGAAGAAGAGCGATTAGCCATTAAAGGGTTGGTGAAAATCCTGAAGAAAATGGAGCAAATTAAATTGAAGCGATAAGCGTCCTTCTGCTTTGAGTAGATAGATAGGTTTAATTCTATTAAACGACAAAATAAATTAATTATTTGTTCTCTAACAATTCAGTCCAATACTCTTTTAAAATAGACCATTTATCGGAATAGTACTTGTTAGTTATATCAGCCCCCTTACCATTCGTTCCTTGAACTAGTGTTCCTAGTTTTTGTTTTATAGAATACGGTAAAAGCTTATATTGTATTTTTTCATAATTTTTTTCGTATAATATCTTTTTACCTTCTTGACGTAAATTGTTATTATCATTTCTGAAAATTGACTCGTCAGATTCATCCATAGCTTTAAATTTCGTAATACCATTTTTGGTATAAGCAATACCAAACAATATTTTATCTGTAATAATTTTAATACCCACTAAGTTTAGATTATTACACTTCCCATTTGAATACATTTGATTTCGATTTCTATCTAGAAGTGAAGAATCTATTTTAGATTTTTTTATTTTGCCTTCTTCATAAAAATGTAACAGATACCCATTTCGATTTGCACCATTTATTTCAATGCAAAAATCAAAATCCTCTCTTTTTGAATCAGAGACCATGTAATTAGGATTACCAGAATTGTTTAGGCAGAAATAACAAAGTACTTTTTCATTTTCACTTTTCTTAATAACACTTTCAAGCTGTTCAAATTCTTGTTCATTTGTTTTACTCTCAATTCCGATTTTGAACCTTTCCATTAACTTGGTTGTAAACCACTCTTCTCCAAAATAAGATAATGGCTTTGTTCCTCCTAATAGATTTATGAATTTAGATATCTCATCACCTAATACAGTATAGCTAATATTTTTAGTCAGTTCTTCGCGATATTTATGAATAAAATTCAAAACACTTAAAATAGCTGGTTTATGTCTCACAAAAGACATACCACCAAGGCTTGCTGTTCTAAATCTGTTATTGCTGAAATAAATTTTGCTTAATTCGTATTTATCTTCTCTTGACTCATCAATTGTTAAATGTATAGACCACCATAACGTAGTTAAAGGAAAGTTTATAAGATGCTCTTGCGAGGTAAGATTCATTAACCAATGGCGTCTAATATGAGTAATACTATTTCCTTGATTCTTCCATCTTTTATGAATGTATTTATACATATCAAAATGATGCATATAATTCCAAAAATCAGCGTTACTTGCTTGGACAGGTGTTAAATTCAAGTTTTCGTATAGAAGCTTTGCGCATTCAAAATCTGCTTTTTTACTATCAGGTTGATTAGAACTAAAAACATCCAACATATCTTCGCCTAATGTTTCATTTATTATTGGAATATTAGATTCTATTATTTCCGTTTCCTTGAAATTGTATAAAAATTCCTCTTGGTTTTCATAAAGTTTTATGAAATCAGCATCCTCTTGTGTTAATTTGTCAAGAAACTTGCCAACTAAACTAGGTTTAAATATTTTGTAATTCATAGATTAATCTTGGGTATTTCTAATTTTATCGTCAACTTCTTCAATAGTATCAATTAAAAGTCTAAATGGTTTTTTTAGCATATGTTCAACAAATTCAGGTATTTCTTCTTCGGAAGGTGATTCACTTTGATTGTTATATTTTTGCCAATATATAAGTAGGGCTTTGTGCCAATTTTTTTCTGAATACTTACCGTCTGTCTTTAATTTGTAACAAGCGTGAATTAGCGCAGATTGCAAAATTGAAGAAACTAGTATTTTTTGATAATCTAAACTTGCCTTAAACTTTTCTAACTTTATGTATGATGAATTTGGTAAATTGATAATAATACTAGATTCGTTCCAGTAGAAAGTTGGTGTCTCATTATTGTCACTTTTTCTAATTTTCACAATACTATCCATTGAAGTAGAAACATCTAATGTTACTTTTTCTTCTCCAAGCATTGCTAGTATATCACCTTTTTCAATATAAAAGTTTTGATTTCGTAAACTTTGTTTAATTGCATCGTTAGAATATTTTTCAATGTCTTTATTCGCAATTATGAAATAGAGAATTTCAAGCCTATTTTTTAAGTTTTTTAATGGAATGCGAACATTAATTCCGTCCTTTGAATTGAAACTTTTTCTATACATTGTGTAAGTGCAGAAAACCTCTGTCACTATGTGAGCATCTTCATTTTCAATTAGTTCTCGAAGCTTCTGATTATCGCCTAAATCAAAACGTGAAGATGAAATAACTAAATCTTCGTTTTCAACTTTTTGTTCAATAGCTATGTCTGGTCTAAAATCGTAATAATCATCGAGGCCAAAAACAGGATGACCAAATTTATATCCACTTATTTTCATGTTTTCTAGTTATTATATTCCATTAATCTGATTGTGTGTTTCAAATTATCCCTTAAAACTATCGACAATTCGTTTAATCCTTTTTTTAAATTCAAGGTTATGACGTTGTTCTTAAACGACCCTTCAGATATAGAAAGTACGTCTACTTTGTTTTTGCCTTCCTTGTTATCTGAACCAACAAGCACCTCAAAACTTATGTTATTGTCTTTTACTTTAGAGTTTATGGATACTTTATATTCAAATGAGTTACCTATTGGTTCAACCTTGCATCTTAACCAATTGAAGTTTTTTGGAATTCTATCGACTGGAATAGATTTTTGTTTTATCGGCTTTGGTTTGTCTTTTGTTTTGATTTTGCCATTATCTAGAGTTCCACCAACTCCTTTCCCAGTTTCCATTATACCTAGAAGTCTGTCCAACTCGGGAATAGAAATATCTAAACCTTGTTCAATCTCTGTAAAATCGTCCACACATTTTTTCACAAAATTTCGGTAAGAACTAATTGCTTGATTTGCTATTGGATTATCCCAATTTCCAGAGTTCCATTCATTGTGCTTGGCGTTTTCTAGTTTCTTAAGAATTTCATTACCTTCATCGTCATCACATATAAATAGTCCACAATAACCTTTGTAGATGTATGAAGGGTCCTTATAAATAAGCATTTTAGATTTTCTGTAAAAAGCTATTCTTCCTGGATAATTATTATTTTTACCGAGTATCAAACGAACTTTACCTAGAATCTCTATTCTTTCAGAGTATACTTTATTTGTGTTTTGAATGTCTTTGTAGGTTTCAAAATATGGTCTCGGATTTGGAAACTTATTATACTGACCAGATTCGTCTAATTCTGCATAACGTTGAGTTATTTCCTTTTGAATAGTTTCACTATTGAATTCCTTCCCATCAATTTTGACTATTAGGTCACTTTCATTTATAGCTAACCAAAAATTAGCGAGCAATTCTTTGCTCATTTCTTCTATTCTATTTAGGTCAGGCTTTAGTCCTATTATATAAATTGATGTTCCTATTTCTGTTCTTTTAAATTTTTCAGGTACCTCATTTTCGTCTTGTATCGCCCCTACAGCATTTCCATAAAATCCCTTATGTGAATATTCTGAACCATCAAAATTATGAGTAGCAATCTTACTGATACCTTCAAAAATTTGAGTTCCTTTTGAAGATTTTGTAGAAACTAAAATGGATTGCAAATAAGATGAAGCGAAGTAGACAGCTTTACCCATTCCTTTTGAACCAGCAGACCCTTTTGAATCCTTACTTGAAATGTTTCTAGAGTTTGCAAATGAGTCATAAGAAGTCTCCATATCCATACCTAGTGTATTGTAGTCAGAAATTTCCATACATTCATAACTTTCAATATTTTTAAAACTTGAAATCATCGTGGATAAAAATTCTTTGTCGTCAGGATTATTGGCATATTCCTTGCAACTAATTATCCTATCTTCTATTTGAGAGAAATTCTCCAAAAAATCTTTCTCTAATGAATGAAACGCGAAATCAACTATAACAGGTTTGCTATAGTCTTTTCTTGCATCAAGTGAATTTTGTATGCTTTCACGCACGACAGATTTATAATGCGTTTTACTGAAATCAGACATATCTCCATCTCTAATTCCCTGTTTTTCGTCTCTATGTCTTAATTTGTTAAAATTCCATTTCATAATATTTAAAAATTAAAGTTTTCTTTGTTCTTGCTTAAGTTTTTTTTGAAATTGGTCTCCATAATTCTAATTTCATCTCTCATAGCTTTTAACATTTTGTTTATATCATCTTCGTTATACTCATAATTATTAGTATTCGAACAATTAGAGAGGCTTCTAATTCCATTAAGTATATTATCAACTCTTCGAGATGCTACCCGTTTAAATCTATCTCTTTTTTGATTTGAATTCTTCATTATATTAATAAAATATGTTTATTTTACAAATATATAAAAATAAATGCTATATATATCAAAATATAGTAAATTAATTTTAAATGTAGTTAATTTGTTTAATACAAATCATTTTTATATACATAAATTTTTTAATAAGTATAATAGAAAATGTGAACCTCCTCCCTATATTAATATGGTAGTATGTAGCCCACACAATGAAACAAAAAAAAGGGAGTTACTATAACTCCCTTTCTCTATTGATTATAAAATGATTACTAAAACAAAACTAGGATTCATCCTATTTCGGTTTTTTTTCTGAAATATATGAAACGCCCACTATTATAACTGTAATTATAGTTAGAATTATTGCTGTAAAAGCTCCGTTTTCAATAGTATTATTTTTTGCCTCTGTGCTTTTGAATATATTCGTAAATTTTGAAAAAGGCTATAATAATCAAGGCTATATTCAAAATTACTCCTGACCATCCCTCTAGAAACTCGAGAGAAAGTATTCCTGCTACTATAATTGCATAAGGCTCTAAATCGTTTTGCATATCTCTTTAATTTTTATTGTATTTTTTTACAAATATACTCAAATTTGTAACATTCGTATCATACGTTTTTTATACAAAAAATGATACTAATAGGGTTTTGCCCTACGCCTGCTTCTGCTGTGTATTGATAGATTCTTGGTGGATGGCTTTAAAGATATTTTTTATAAAGTCTTCACTCAATCCGTATTTAGTACCTTCTTTAGACATCTTCTCTAATATCGCTGTCCAACGATCAGATTGTAGAATGGCAACGTTGTTTTTCTTTTTAAGCTTTCCAATCTCCGTAGCCACCCCCATTCTCTTTGACAAGGTCTCAATGAGATTTTGGTCAATAATGTCTATCTCCGCTCTTAAGTTTTCTAATGCCGTCTTAAAGGCATCTTCCTCCGTCGTGTTTACTTTTACTTTTAAATCCTGAATCATTTGAAGCAAAGTTGCAGGCGTGATTTGCTGTTTGGCGTCGCTCCATGCCTCGTCTGGTGTCGTATGCGTTTCAATCATCAATCCATCAAAACTGAGGTCTAAGGCCGTCTGAGAAATATCAAAAATCAAATCGCGTCTCCCCCCAATGTGCGAAGGGTCACAAATAATAGGCAAATGTGGAAACGAATTTTTTAACTCAATCGCTATTTGCCATTGTGGGTTGTTTCTATACTTTGTTTTTTCATAGACAGAAAATCCTCTGTGTATCGCTCCCAATTTTTTTATGCCTGCATTGTAAAAACGCTCAATCGCTCCTTCCCAAAGAGATAAATCTGGATTCACTGGATTTTTTACCAATACGATTTTATCTGTTCCTTGCAGTGCATCGGCAATTTCTTGAACGGCAAAAGGGCTTACCGTCGTTCGCGCACCAATCCATAGAATATCAATATCATTTTCTAAGGCTAAGTCCACTTGTATCTTGTTGGCTACTTCTGTGGCGAGCAAAAGTCCTGTTTGTTCTTTGACTTTTTTTAACCATTTTAAGCCAATGGCTCCTACGCCTTCAAAGTTCCCGGGCTTTGTTCTCGGTTTCCAAATTCCCGCTCTAAACACGGTGACGTCTGTGTTTTTTAATTCGTTTGCGATAGCCAATACTTGCTCTTCCGTTTCTGCGCTACAAGGTCCGCCAATCACTAAGGGGTGTGAGAGTTGAAAGTTTGATAACCACGAACCGATTTCTTTAACTTCTTTCATTTTGTTTGTTTAATATCTTTTTGATTTTATTAATTTCTTTCATTTGCAAATGTAAAGCGTCCATATTTTCTTGCACTAATAAATTTTTAAATTGTTCTAAATTTTTTATATACGCCTCTACAATTTCTACTACATTTTTTCTGTTTTGCATAAAAATAGCCCCCCACGTATTAGGATTACTCTTTGCCAATCGCACCGTAGATTCAAATCCACTCCCCGCCAAATCAAAGATTTTTTCTTCGTCTTTTTCTTTCTCCATCACAGTTTTTCCCAACATAAAAGAGCTGATATGGGAAAGGTGAGATACGTAGGCAATATGCATGTCGTGGGAAAGTACGTCCATCTCTCTTAAGTCCATCTCCAAACTCAAAAACAATTCTTTGGCTTTTTCCAATAAATCCGTATTTGTCTTTTCTACTTCGCAAAGGATTTGGATTTTTCCTTTAAAAAGAGAATCAAAAGCTGCGGAAGCCCCTGAAAACTCCGTCCCTGCAATGGGGTGCGTCGCTAAAAAATGTGCGCGATTGGGATGTGAAGATACCGCTTGGCAAATCGCTTCTTTCGTAGAGCCAACATCCCAAACTAAGGTTTTTGTTCCTACATTATCTAATACCTCTGGTAAAATTTTTACACACACATCTACAGGTGTACTTACTATCACAAAATCCATTTCTCGCAATTCAGAAAACGACTTTATCTCTGTCTCTATAACTCCCAGTCGCTTGGCAGTCTGTACATTTTCTGCATGGGTGTCTAACCCAAATACACGCATTTTTGGATAGTGTTTTTTTAGCCCTATCGCCATAGAACCGCCAATTAATCCAATACCTATTACTGCTAATTTCACGAGAGTTGATTTAGTACTTTTTCTATTTGAGCTTCTGGAACACACAAGGAAAATCGCACATACCCCTCGCCTTCGCTTCCAAAAATACTTCCCGGCGCAAGGAATATGCCTTTGTCGTTCAATAGGTTTTCTGTGAATGTCACCGAATCTACATTTTCTTTAATTTTTGTCCAAAGAAACATCCCTACGCCCTCTTCCTCAAATTCTAAATTTAACAGCCGTGCGATTTGCACAATTTTCTCTTTTCTCTTTTGGTAGATGCCATTTAGATTTTCAATCCAAGAATCACAATCGTTTAGTGCCGCAATGGCTCCTTGTTGAATCCCAAAAAACATGCCAGAATCCATATTGCTTTTTACCTTTAATACTTTGTCGATATTTCCCGAACTTCCTAAAAGCATTCCTATACGCCACCCCGCCATATTAAAGGTTTTACTCAAAGAGTTTAATTCCATCACGTAGTCCTTAGAAGTGTCATCCGTAAAAGAAAGCAAACTCATAGGAGAGTCATTTAGGATAAAACTATAGGGATTGTCGTTTACTACTAGGATTTTTTGCTCGGTTGCCCACGAGACAATTTTCTCATAAGTGTCTCGTTCTGCTTTGGCTCCTGTCGGCATATGGGGATAGTTTAGCCAAAGGATTTTTGTGCGCTCGGTATTTAAAGAATTTAAAAAGGTGAAATCGGGTTGCCAATTATTCGATGCGCTCAATGGGTAATAAATGGGTTTACATTCTAATAATTTAGTAATAGAAGTATAGGTAGGATAGCCCGGATTGGGTATCAACACTTCATCGCCTTTATTCAAAAACGCCATAGAGAGATGCATAATCCCCTCCTTAGAACCCATAAGTGGTAGTACTTCGGAGTCAAAATCAACAGAAACGTCAAACCTTTTTTGATAAAAATTTGCCATCGCTTTTCGCAACGTGGGAATTCCCTTATAGCTCTGATACTGATGTGCGTTGGGTTCCGTAATGCTATTTGTCAATGCGTTGAGGGCTTCGGCTGGAGGAAAAATATCTGGACTCCCAATTGCCATATTTACTATGGATTTGCCTTGAGACTGTAACTGTGCTACTTCTCTCAATTTCTTAGAAAAATAATATTCTTTAACGCTATCTATTCTATTTGCTCCTTTCATAGTTTGTTATAATTACCCCTTTGGATAAGTGCCTAAAATTCTAAACTCTTCCGTCATTATCCTCAGAATGCTTTTACATTTTTCAAAATCCGATAGGGAATCAAAAACGATATCCAAGAAAAAGGCGTATTTGCCCGGAGTGGCAATTACTGGAACAGATTGAATTTTGGTCATGTTTATTTTACAATCGCTAATCACATTCAACACCGCTGCTAAACTTCCCCTTTTGTGGTCTACTAAAAATTTTAAAGAAGCTTTGTTATAGGATTGAGAAGGAGCAGGTTGTCCTTTTTTCTGAATAATTAAAAACCGAGTGATGTTATTTTTTATCGTTTGAATGTTTTCAAATAGAATCTCCATATTGTAGATGGCTGCCGCTTCTTTTCCTGCTATTGCCCCCACGTTTTTTTGTTTCTCTTTTGCCAAAACTTTAACCACTCTAGCGGTATCGTTTGCCTCAATCAATTTAATATGTGGGTATTTTTCAAAAAACACTTTACACTGTTGGAGCGCCATTGGGTGTGAGTGCACTTCTTTTATTTCGGAAATAGATTGCCCGGGAAAAGTGATTAAATTGTGATTAATCTCGCAAAAATATTCCCCTGTAATTTCTAAATTATCATTGTCTATCAATTGATAATTCGGCATTATGGAACCCGCAATTGAGTTTTCTATTGCTAATACCCCTTTGGTTGCCTCTCCTATTAACACGCGCTGAATTAGCTCATCAAAAGAATAACACTCTAATAAAGAAAAAGAAGTATTCTTAAAACAACTATTTACTACGGTATGATGAAAGGAACCTTTGATTCCTTGTATGGCTATTTTCTCTTCCAAAATAAAAAGCGCAAAAATAGAAAAATATAGAAATTGAAGGGCGTTTTTTTTTCTAAAACTCATTTAATCGTACTATTTGTTATCCCTATTTAACTATTTTAAATAAGTATGTAAATATATATATATCATTAAGTTAAATGGTTTAATGTTAATTAGTCGTTAATAAATATTTTAAAAAATAAAATATTTTTCAAAATTTCTTTAAATAATTTATTAAATCACGCGCGCATGTTGTATTATTGCAACATGAAATTAAAATATATACCCCTTTTAGTTATAAGCGTTCTTTTACTTTTTCAATGTAAAAAACCACAGCCGTCTAATGAAAATAAGATTGAAACCTTAATTGTTTCTGCAGATAAAGAGTATACTG
>JAMJVX010000035.1 GCA_023558315.1 Flavobacteriaceae bacterium | reverse complement strand
TTTGCTTCTTGTATATAACTGTGTTGCTCTTCCTCATTTGAGGCATATAAAACAATTAATTTTTTGTCTTTATCTGTTTGATTCTCTTTAATCTTATCTACTAACTCTTGATATGTGAAGTACTCACCATCAACGGTTGGAAATAAGGCAAAATTCTCTGCTTTTTCATAAAATTTTTCTTCAGACAACATTCCATATTCAATGATAACTTTGATATCATTCCATTTTTTCTCAAACTCTTTTCTGTCTTCTTTAAATAAACTACTCAGTTTATCTGCTACTTTTCTAGTGATGTAGTTTGTAATTTTCTTTACAGCCCCATCCGCTTGTAAATAACTTCTAGAAACATTCAAAGGAATATCTGGTGAATCAATCACCCCTCGTAAAAGGGTTAAAAATTCTGGAACGATTCCTTCTACATTATCCGTAACAAATACTTGATTTTGATAGAGTTGAATTTTTTCTTTTTGAATACTTATATCGTTACTGATTTTAGGAAAATATAGAATTCCTGTAAGCGTAAAAGGATAGTCAACATTGAGGTGGATATTGAACAAAGGCTCCTCAAATTGCATTGGATATAACTCCCTGTAAAAACTTAAATAGTCTTCCTTTTTTAAATCTTTAGGGGCTTTTGTCCAAGCTGGATTAGGATTATTTATGATATCATCTACAGTGATTTTTTCTTCTTTTTTTTCTGTATCTTCCTCTTTCTCATTTTTATCCGCTTTAGGTTGCTCCTTCGTAATTTCTTTTGTACCAAATTTAATTGGGACAGGCATAAATTTATTATACTTTGTCAGTAATTGACGTATGCGACTTTCTTCTAAAAATTCTTTAGAATCTTCCGCAACATGCAAGATTATTTCTGTACCTCTTTCTTTTTTATCCGCTTTTTCTAATGTGAAATTTGGAGACCCATCACAAACCCAATGAGCAGCAGGTTCATCTTTATGAGATTTTGAAATAATTTCAACTTTGTCAGCAACCATAAAGGCAGAGTAAAAACCTAATCCAAAATGACCGATTATTCCACTGTCCTTAGCAGAATCTTTATATTTTTCAAGAAACTCTTCTGCCCCTGAAAAAGCTACTTCATTAATATATTTTTTCACTTCATCGGCAGTCATCCCTATCCCTTGGTCAATGATATGCAGCGTTTTGTTTTTGCTGTCAACTTTAATTTCAATTTTAATGTTGTCTAATTCGCCTTTAAACTCTCCAATATTACTTAGGTGTTTTAGTTTTAAAGATGCGTCTGTTGCGTTTGATACTAATTCTCGTAAAAATATTTCGTGGTCACTATATAAAAACTTTTTTATTAATGGAAAAATATTTTCTACGGATACATTTATTTTACCTGTTGCCATAATTATTTTATATTTTTTGAATTGATTTAGCAAAAAAAATACCATATTATATTATTACGTCAATATGGCAGAACCAATTTATAATCTATTCCTTGTTTAGAGTTTTTGGTTACCTAAACTTGTGTATTTTTGCCTTTTTCGCAATAATGGATAAAATCATTTCTTTTTTTGAAAATATTTCTCCTACGATGGGAGCACTTTACGCTGGGTTATTTACTTGGGGAGTGACTGCCCTAGGAGCCTCCGTTGTTTTTTTATTTAAAAAAATACACAGAATTGCTTTAGATGGGATGCTAGGATTTACAGGTGGGGTGATGGTTGCGGCTAGTTTTTGGAGTTTGCTCTCTCCAAGTATAGCTATGAGCAAAGGAGAAGGATTTGAAAAAGTACTTCCTGCAGCGATTGGATTTGCCTTAGGCGCATTATTTATTTTTGGATTAGATAAAATTTTGCCTCACTTACATATCAATTTTAAAGAATCAGAAAAAGAAGGGATAAAGACGCCATGGAAAAGAACAACACTTTTGGCATTAGCTATTACATTACACAACATCCCAGAAGGTCTCGCTATAGGTGTATTATTTGGAGGTGTTGCCATTGGAATGCCTGAAGCAACTGTGGGCGGCGCTATAGTTTTAGCGATGGGAATTGGACTACAAAATTTCCCAGAAGGTATTGCCATTTCTGCACCCTTAAGAAGACAAGGATTAAGTAGATTTAAAAGTTTTTGGTATGGACAACTCTCTGCTATTGTAGAACCCATTGCAGCAGTATTAGGTGCGGTTGCAGTAACTTTCTTCACACCTATATTGCCTTATGCACTTGCGTTTGCAGCAGGAGCGATGATATTCGTAGTGATAGAAGAGGTTATCCCAGAAACACAGTTAGATAAAAATACAGACATCGCCACTTTAGGATTTATCGGTGGATTTATCATTATGATGGTCTTGGACGTGGCTTTGGGGTAAGAAATTATTTTTTCAAAGCATCCCAGCCTTGTGCTTCTAATTCTATAGATTGCCCCAATCCAGTAACCCAATAATACCCTTCGTTTTCATCAGTAATATGCCCAATAACACTCACTAACGGATTGTCTTTGATTTTTTCATAATCGGATGGATTTATAGTAAATAAGAGTTCGTAATCTTCCCCTCCTTGAAAGGCGGCAGTCATATTTGGAATAGATAACTCATCGCACGTGCGAAGCATCTCAGGGTCCATAGGGATTTTTTCTTCATATAGACGACATCCTACTTTTGAGGATTTACAAAGGTGAATACACTCGGAAGAAAGCCCATCGCTGATATCAATCATAGAAGTAGGAACAATTTTTAGTTTTTCTAATAAATCAATGACATCTTTTCTTGCCTCAGGTTTTAATTGCCTTTCTATACAATACGTATAGGGTGATAAATCTGGTTGGGATTTGGGATTTACTTTAAAAACTTCTTTTTCTCTTTCAAGTACTTGCAAGCCCATATATGCTGCTCCTATATCTCCACTTACCACTAATAAATCATTTTTTTTGGCACCTTTTCTGTACGCTATATTCTCTTTTTTAGCAGTTCCTAAAACTGTTATGGAAAGTGTCAACCCTTTTGTAGCAGAGGAAGTATCTCCACCAATTAAATCCACTTTATATCTTTTACAAGCTAAAGCAATTCCTTCATAAAGTTCTTCTAAGGCTTCTAATGTAAAGCGATTTGAAACAGCTATATTTACTAATACTTGCGTAGGAGTACCATTCATTGCAAAGATATCTGATAGGTTCACCATAATGGCTTTATACCCTAGGTGTTTTAAAGGGACATAACTTAAATCAAAATGAATGTTTTCTATTAATAAATCACTACTAACAAGGGTAGGATGTTCTCTTTTTGATAGTACAGCTGAATCATCACCAATGCCACATTCTGTATCTAAAGAAGGATCTAAACTAAACTTTTTAGTTAAATGTTTTATGAGTGGAAATTCTCCAATTGTAGATAAAGGAGTCAGTGAAGTGTTTTTATTTTCTAACATTTTTGGAACTTATTTTTTGCAAAGATATTCTTTGATAATGAAAATATATAAGTAATATAATTTTAAAAATAAGTTTTGTAATATTACTTTTGCCTAGTTTATAATTTAAACATCTATAAATTAAAAGTAAAATTATTATTTCATTATTCAAAAAAATATTACACTTTTATAATAAGTTCACTTCGCTTAAATTATTCTCAACTCGCAATATCAATATACTTGCCAAGTGTTTATTGATAATTAATGGAATAAATTTATTATGTTTTGATTTTGCTAGAATTTTTTCTAAGGGAAATACAGTTGTTAGAAAATTAATAAACGCTGATTTACTTTTTATTCCTCTAATTTTAAAAGATGTATTTAAAAATGGAGGACGCTTTACAGATTGGTCATTTCCGCCTGCTCTTTTTTTGTTCCCTGATTATCCCCTAGCAATAGTAGCTTTTCTGTCACACTCAAATATTTATACACAAATGGTTATTATTTCAATAGTTCAAGTGATTTTCACTTTTCTAATAATGAAATCTATAGCTAAGTATACTATAGGCGAGAAACATTTAATAGGTAGTTTGACTATTATAGTGTTTTTGCTTGGATTAGCCACAAATAACGTTATCCCATTTAACTTGATTTTTAAAGCTGTCTTCCATTATGGGGCATTTTTGATGGTTCTTTTTTTAATTGTTTTATGGATGAGATTTAATGAAGAAAATAATAAATATTACAAAATAGGTTTATTTATAGTAATGTCAGGCATTGCTTTTGCCACTACTTTTTCAGACCCATTATTTATACTCTGGTTTATTGTTCCTTTTATTGTTATAGAGTTTATACTGGCAATAAGAAAGCGTGATTTTTCATTAAAAAATAAACTGCCATTAGTAGGAATTTTATTTTTCAGTGTATTAGGTTTACAAGTTTACAAATGGATAAGACCAAGTGCGGTATCTGGACGTGCAGCAAAACCGCTAACAATTGATAATTTAATAGATAATTTTGATAAAATCATTGAGCCTTTTAATTTTGTAATACAACAAAGTTCAATATTTGGAGTTTTTTTATTGTTATATATAGGAATTACTCTATATAATTTTATTTTATTATGTAAAGGAAAAAGAGATAATTCTAAATTATCTTGGATATTTATATTTTCTTTTTTATCAATATGTACAACAACTTTACTAATGGTTTTGAGCGATGAATTATACGCGCTTAGATATCAAATCCCTACCTTTTTTTGGATTATTATTATCCCCATTTTATATATTTATCATTTTTGGTATAAACGTATTCTTCCAATTGCGATAACATGTATCATATTTATTACTTTGAAAATAAGTTTAGTATCATATAAAGGTGTAAAAGAATATGGGTTTATAAAATATTACCCTAAATATATTTCATGCATTGATGAAGTCCTCAAAAAAGAAAAGTTAGATAATGGTATTGCTGAGTTTTGGGATGCTAAAGTTATAACAGGATTTAGTAAGTTAAATTTAAATATAGCCTATCATAATATACAATTAGAAAAACAAGGATTGTCCTCAAAAAGGCATTTTAAATCTAGTTATGATTTTGCTGTTTTGAAAAAAATAATTGATGATTATACCTATGAAAGTAAAGATTATTTAGAAGCCCCTATATGGCTAAAAGCAGTTGCAGGAGAACCTAAATTAATAAAAGATTGTTCAAGGTATTGGGTTTATGTATATGGAAAAGACAAATTAAATATCCAAAATAAAGATAACATTGGAAGTAATTTTGAGGATATAGAAATTCCAAAAATTGAAGTAGGCGAAGAGTTGATATGGAAAGGATGTGAGTTGTCAACACATTTGGGAAAACAAACTCAAGAATGTTTTTTAACTAAAGATAAATCTACTAGAGGGTTATTAACATATGGTCCATACCAAAAGTTACCAGCAGGCAACTATCAATTTGAGATTGAATATAACAGCGTAAATAATTCTAAAGAACAAATAGGGAATTGGAGTGTCTCCATTTCTAATTTTGGAGAAGTGAAAAATAAGATAATGTCTGGCAGTGATGGAAAAAATAAAAGAATTATAGGTAAATTTGCCCTAAATGAGAGTCAGCATATGGAAGCTGTTGAAGTTAGGATTTGGGCAGAATCCAATAAAGATTTAACAGTTCATTTTCTTAAAATAAAGAGAATTCAATAATCAATGATAGAAATTAAATTATCAACTTTTATTATAATACTTAGCGCTTTTACGCTCACGTTTTGCACTTTGATTGATACGGAAAAAGAACCCTCAGAACCTGAACCTGATTATCCAACATCATTTAAAGACACTACTCAAATAGAATGTCTCAATAACAAAGCAGGAGGATTTCCTTGTAAAGGATATAATTTAATATCTCTTATTTCTTTAGAAACCTTTGAAACTACAGCAGCAAACGACAGTTGGGGATGGACAGATAGCAATGGAAATGAATATGCTATTATAGGATTAAATGATGGGGTTGGTTTCGTAAATATTACACCAGATAATCCAATATATCTAGGGAAGTTAGCAAGTGCATCAAGTAATAGCGATTGGGGAGATATGAAGGTATATAAAAACTATTTATACTCGGTAAAGGAATCATATGGACATGGATTACAGGTGTTTGATTTAACAAATTTAGAAGGTATTTCAGACAAAAAGACTTTTAGTGGGACACAATTTTTTTCTTCTGATATTAGTAGGGCTCATAATCTTGCCATTAATGAGGAAACAGGCTTTGCTTATGTTGTAGGAAGTAATAAACATAGTGGAGGTCCTGTATTTATTGACATTCAAGCCCCTGCAAGTCCAAATATAGTAGGGGGTTATGGCGCTGATAATTACACCCATGATTTACAAGTAATAAATTATAAAGGCCCAGACAAAGCCTATTCTGGAAATGAGATTCTATTACTTAGCAATAGTGATTATGGATTTAATAATAGAGTTGTTATTTTAGATGTTACGGATAAATCTAATCCACATAAAATTTCGGAAGCAACCTATCCAAGTTCTGGGTATTCCCATCAAGGATGGATTTCTGAAGACCATCGTTACTTTTTCTTTGGAGATGAGTTAGATGAACAACAATATGGAAATAAGACAAAAACCCTTGTATTTGATTTGCAAGACCTTGATAATCCCATTCTACATACAACCTATTTAGGAACTACCAATGCTATTGACCATAACGGATATGTCAAGGGGGATACTTTTTATCAATCAGCATATACAGCGGGAGTTCGTTTTATAGATATTAGTGATGTAAGTAACAGAAATTTAACTGAAACGGGCTATTTTGATACATACCCTGAAAATAATAGTGCAAACTTTAATGGGGCATGGAATTTGTATCCCTTCTTTGAAAGTGGAAAAATACTCATTAGTGATATTAATTCAGGACTTTTTGTCATAAAAAAACAATAAAATTAAAAATTATGAAAATATTTAAATTAAGTATAGTTGGGTTTCTTTTTATACTACTGGATAGTTGTGATTTGACACCAGTTAACCCTCCCGAGCCAACTCCGTCTCCTAATTATTTACTAAATTTAGAATGGGTTAAAACCTATGGAGGGTCCAATGAAGATATAGGACACGCTATAATTGCAACAAAGGATAAAGGGTTTGCCATTTTAGGAAATACTAAAAGTACTGATGGTGACATTACAGATAAAAATGCTTCTATAAGTGATATTTGGTTACTTAAATTAGATTCTCTTGGAGAGAAACAATGGAGCAAAACTTATGGAGGAAGTGGAGATGACAGGGGGCAGTCTATTATTCAAAACTCAGATGAAAGCTATACTATTGCAGGCTATAGCCAAAGTAGCGATGGAGATGCATCAAATAATGAGGGCTTCCACGATTTTTGGATTTTTAAAACTGATAAAAACGGAACAATTTTATGGGAAAAAAGTTATGGATTTTCAGGTCATGACCATGCCTATTCAATCATACCTACTTCTGATGGAGGCTATTTTGTCAATGGATTTTTTGATGTAACGGCATCTAATGGAGAAGGTAACGATAAACAAAATAAACATGGCGCGGGAGAGTTTTGGGCGATAAAATTAGACGCCGATGGCAATAAGGTATGGAGAAGGTATTTCGGAGGAACTAATAATGACCGTTCTTATCAAGCGATACAAACACGTGAGGGGGATTTTGTGTTGGTAGGATTTTCTGAAAGTACTGACAGTGATATTACAAATCCAAAAGGAAGTTATGATATATGGATAGTCAAAATAAATGGAAGTGGAAAACTACTATGGCAAAAATCTGTAGGCGGAACAGGTACAGATCAGGCTAAATCTATCGTGCAGAGTAGAGAAGGCACGTATCTAATTGCAGGAAATACGATTAGTAATGATGGGGATGTTTTAAATAATTTTGGAAATTCAGATGCATGGGTTATAGAAGTGGATACAAATGGGAACCTAAATCAAAGTAGGAATTATGGGGGGACAGAATTTGATACAGCTGAGTCAATCGTAAATGGAGATATTGCAAATGCGAATTTCTCAGAACAATATTTTGTTACAGGATATACCCGCAGCGATAATTCTAATTTAGCTACTAATAGAGGGGAAAATGATGTATTGTTGCTACATATACTTAGAAACAAATCCCTAGTTGCAGCCTATACCATAGGCGGTAGCAAAAACGATTTAGCATATGACGTAGTAGTAAATTCAAATGGGGAAATATTTGTTACAGGTTCTACAGAAAGCAACGACCATGACTTTTTAAATAAGGCTAAAGGAGATAAAGATTTGTTTATCGCAAAATGGAAGTAAAATAAATGTAGATTTTTTTATTAAAAAAAAGGAATTTATTACATATTATTTATATTTGCATACTTTTTAGTATTCAGAATGAAGATATTTATGAAGAACAATAAATCACTTATATTTAGTATATCCCTAGTTTTTTTATTTACTTGTTTTAGTTTTTCACAAGAAACAACCCCTCCAGAAGTATTGGCAGGAAAGAAACTGTTTAACTCTAATTGTGCGGCGTGCCACAAATTAAATAAAAAATCAGTAGGACCTGCTTTAAAAGGAGTGTCAGAAAAATACGATATAGAATGGATTTATAAATGGGTTAAAAACAGTGCTGCCGTAATTAAATCAGGCGACGCTCAAGCGGTAGCTATTTGGGAAGAGTTTAATAAATCTCCTATGACCGCTTTCCCCCAATTATCAAATGAAGATATTGATAATATAATTGCCTATACAGATTTTACGCCAGTAAATAAAGCGCCTACACCAGGACCAACTGAGATTGTTCACTCGGCAAATATCTCTGCAAAAACGAACCAACTTATTATTATTTTTTCGCTTATCGTATTTAGCTTTTTAGCGGTATTATTTTATGCAGTGCGAAAATTTATGAAAAGAGTCGCTATTGCTAATGGAGTTGAAATCATAGAAAATAAACAAAACCCTCTCCAATCAATATGGAGAGCCTATATAAAGAATCAATTTTTATTATTACTTACAGCTATATTTGGGTTGTTATCTATTGCGTATTTCGGATATGCTTACCTTATGCAAGTAGGGGTAGACCAAGGATATATGCCCGTTCAGCCGATACATTATTCACATAAAATTCACGCAGGAGACAATGAAATAGAATGTAAATATTGTCATTCCTCATCTCGTGTATCTAAACACTCAGGGATACCTGCATTAAATGTATGTATGAATTGTCACAAGAACATCTCAGAATATAACGGCGAGGAAGATATAGATAAAGGATATACAAAAGCATTCTATACTGAGGAAATAAAAAAATTATACAAAGCGGTAGGCTGGGATGAAGAAAATCAAAGTTATACAGGTGAGACACAACCAGTAAAATGGGTACGAATACACAATTTACCAGATTTTGTATATTTTAACCACTCTCAACACGTAGAAGTAGCTGGTGTAGATTGTCAAAAATGTCATGGACCTGTTGAGGAAATGGAAGTAATGTATCAATATTCGCCATTAACAATGGGTTGGTGTATAGATTGTCATAGAGAGACAAATGTTGATTTAAAAAGTAATGAGTATTATAAAAAAATACACGAAGAATTATCAAAAAAATATGGCGTAGAAAAATTAACCATTGCAGAAATGGGAGGTTTGGAATGTGCTAAATGTCATTATTAACAGATTAAATTCATTAGAATAAAACACCTTTAATTTTTTAGTAAGTAAAAGTAAAAAGTAAATTTAAAATTATGTCAAAGCAAAAAACATATTGGAAAGGAATAGCGGAGTTAGATAGCAATAATAAAGAGAAGATTGATAAAATTGCGAATAATGAGTTTGCAGAAAAGATTCCAGTAGAAGAATTTTTAGGAGACAAACAAATGTTGGATTCCTCATCTACCACGAGACGTGATTTTTTGAAATATGTAGGATTTAGCACAGCTGTAGCAGCCGTTGCTGCTTGTGAAGGACCAGTGGTTAAATCTGTTCCTTACGTAGTGCAACCAGAACAAATTCGCCCAGGTATTGCCAATTATTACGCTTCTGCGATAGCAGATGGTTTTGATTTTGGAAGTGTTTTGGTAAAAACTAGAGAGGGACGCCCCATTAAAATAGAAAATAATAAAGAAGCAAATGCTTTTTGTAGTGCAAATGCGCGAACACATGCGTCAGTATTAGGCTTATACGATATTATGCGTATCCAAGGACCTAAAGCCTTTGGAAATGATGTAAGCTGGGAAGACTTTGATACTCAGGTTAAAGCGAGATTAGACGCTTTAAAAGTTACCAATAAAAAAGTAGTACTGTTAACGCAAACTTTTGCAAGTCCAACTACTCAGTCTATTATTGATAATTTCTTAGCACAATATCCAAATGTAGAGCATATCGTGTACGATGCTATTTCTGAATCTGAAGCCTTAGACGCTTTTGAAAAAACGTATGGTGTACGTGGATTACCTGATTATCATTTTGATAAAGCAAAAGTGATAGTATCTATTGGAGCAGATATTTTAGGAGATTGGCAAGGAGGAGGATTTGACTCGTCTTATGCGAAATCAAGAGTGCCAAATAAAAATCATGGAAAGGCAAAAATGTCTTATCATATGCAATTAGAGGCAAATATGAGTTTGGCTGGAGCAAATGCTGATAAAAGAGTACCCTTAAATACATACGAACAACAAGAAGTGCTAAACTATATTTACGCTAAAGTTGTAAAAAAACATTCGAGATACATATTAGAAAGATTAGAAAAAATTGCAAATCACATTATAGATAAAGTTTCAAAAGATGGTTCTAAGTCGGTTGTAGTTACAGGATTACAAAGTGTAGAAGCGCAGCAAATGGTATTGGCAATTAACAATGCATTGAATAGCGAAATAATTGATGTAAATAACCCAAGATTTATACGTCAAGGAAATTCAAAAAAAGTACAAAACCTAATTTCTCAATCTATAAGAGGAGAAGTGTCTGGGCTTATTACAATGGGAGTGAATCCATTATATAGTTTCCCAGAGGCAGATGCTTTTGCAAAAGCCCTTAAAAAAATGAGCGTCTCAGTATCTTTTGTAACGAAAGAGGATGAAACAGCTTTGGGCAGTCAATTTGTAGCAGCAATCCCTCATTATTTAGAAAATTGGGGAGATTATGAATTTAAAAAAGGACAGTACTTTTTAGCACAGCCAACGATTAGACCCCTTTTCGATACGCGTTCTTTTCAAGATACATTATTAAAGTGGTCTGGAGAAACTATGACTTATTACAATGCAATTAAAGACCATTGGAATAACAATGTTTTAAACGGATATAATTGGGATAAAGCCTTACACGATGGTTTTTATGCTTCAGATAAAACATTTAATAACAGTTTTAAGAAAATAGATATACCAGCTATTGTACCCAAAGAAAATGGGTCTGATTTTGAACTTGTTTTTTATTCTAAAACAGGTATGGGAGATGGAAGACAAGCAAATAACCCATGGTTACAAGAGTTTCCAGATCCAATCACACGCGTTTCTTGGGATAATTACGCAACAGTTTCTATAACAGATGCTGAAAAATTAGGAATTAAAAATTCTATAGAAGACAATGGGGCAGTGAATGGGCAATATATTGCGATAAAGAATGGTGAAAAAACATTAAAAACTCCCGTTATAGTTCAACCCGGTCAAGCAGAAGGGACTATTGGACTTTCTTTTGGATATGGAAGTAAAGCAGGATTAAAACCAGAAATGCAAACAGGGGTGAATGCCTATCAGCTATATAAAAATTTCTCTAATTCTCAAAAAGTAACTATTTCTAAAGTAGATGGAGTTCACGAATTTGCATGTGTGCAATTGCACAATACTTTGATGGGTAGAGATAGCGTAGTGAAAGAAACTACGTTAGAGATTTTTAACACAAAAGATAAAAAATATTGGAATGCTATACCATTAGTATCCAAAAACCATATAGAAACAGAAGTAACTTCACCAGAAGTGAGTATTTGGCAAGAATTTGAAAATGAAGTGGGTCACTTTTTTAATATGTCTATTGACTTAAATGCATGTACTGGTTGTGGCGCATGTGTGATTGCATGCCATGCAGAAAATAACGTGCCTGTAGTTGGAAAAGAAGAGGTTAGAAAATCAAGAGATATGCATTGGTTACGTATAGACAGATACTATTCCTCAGAAGATTCTTTTGCAGAAGATGTAGAGAAAAAAGAAAACAGCAATGGGTTAGGAAAGACGTTAAAATCTTTCTCGGAAATGGAACAAGCAGCAGAAAATCCACAAGTAGTGTTCCAACCCGTAATGTGTCAACATTGTAATCATGCACCTTGTGAAACAGTTTGCCCAGTGGCAGCGACTTCACATGGAAGACAAGGACAAAATCAAATGGCGTATAATCGTTGTGTAGGTACTCGTTATTGTGCGAATAACTGCCCTTATAAAGTACGTAGATTTAACTGGTTCTTATACAATCAAAATGATGAATTTGACTACCATATGAATAATGATTTAGGAAGAATGGTATTAAATCCAGATGTGGTAGTACGTTCAAGAGGAGTGATGGAAAAATGTTCTTTCTGTATTCAAAAAACACAAAAAGTAATATTGGATGCTAAGAGAGAGGGTAGAGAAATAAAAGATGGCGAGTTTCAAACAGCGTGTTCTAGTGCATGTGGAAGTAGAGCCATTGTTTTTGGGGATGTGAATGATAAAGAGAGTGAGATAGCAAAATTGCAAAAAAGTGACAGAATGTATCACCTATTAGAAGAGGTAGGTACAAAACCTAATGTAATGTATCAAGTAAAAGTAAGAAATACATAAGAGAGGTATAAATGGAATATAGGTATGGCGAATAAGAATTTAATAAAATGTGATGCTACTACTTTATCAAAAGATATAAGTGGAAAAACCTATATAGTTACAGGAGCAAATTCTGGAGTTGGATATGAAACGACCAAGCAACTAGTTAAACAAGGCGCTCATGTAGTGATGGCTTGTAGAAACGTTGAGAAAGGAGAAACCGTAGTAAAATCCTTTAGCGATTTAAAAGGAAGTTATGAAGTTATTAAATGTGACTTGGCAAGTTTAGAATCTGTAAGAACATTTGTAACATTATTTATAGAAAAACACAATCGTTTAGATGGATTGGCCTGCAACGCAGGAATGGTAAATATGAATAACAAACCACAATATACTAAGGATGGGTTTGAAATAACAATGGCGGCAAGTTTTTTTGGTCATTTTTTGATGACAGAATTGCTTTTAGACGTGTTAAAGAAAAGCGCTCCTTCGCGAATGGTGATTCTTTCCTCAGTAGTGCATGCAGGAAATCCAAAAAATAGATATCAAGTGCATTTAGATGATTTGCTCTGGAAAAAGAGAAAATATAATAATTTTGCCGCATATGGAGAAGCAAAAGTTGCTTCAGTACAATATGCGATGGAATTAGCAGAAAGAGTAAAAAAAGATAAAATAACTACATACTCTGTGCATCCAGGTTGGGCAAGGTCTAATTTTGGTGGAGGAGGTAATGTTGTGATGAAAGTTTTAATGGCAATTCTTAAACCCATATTTGCGGGATTAAATTTTAGTGATAGCAGTTGGGAATCAGCACAGGCATCTTTACATTGTTTACTTTCTGAGGAATCTACTAAGCATTCTGGAAAGTATTTTAGTCAGCATAGCGTTTTATATCAAGATAAGGAATGTAAGAAAGGAGGCTTTCCTATGACATCACCAAACCCGCATGCTAATGATATGGAAGCGGCTAAAAAGTTAGTTAAAGTAAGTAGAGAGTTGGTAGGATTGGAATAAAAGTATTAAAAAAGCGAGTTAAAAATTAAAAAGAATATAAATGAGTTCACATTACGAAGCCCCGATAAGAAGACCCTTAGTCACAGGTAGCAAGAGTTATCACGATGTGTCAGTGGATATAGCTGCACCGATAGAGTCGCGAGCAAATAAACAATGGTGGATTGTTTTTGGTATTTCGCTCACTGCCTTTTTATGGGGATTGGGCTGTATAATTTATACCATATCTACTGGAATAGGTACTTGGGGATTGAATAAAACCGTAGGATGGGCATGGGATATCACCAATTTTGTTTGGTGGGTAGGTATCGGTCACGCAGGTACACTTATTTCCGCAGTGCTACTATTATTTAGACAAAAATGGAGAATGGCGATTAATCGTTCCGCAGAGGCAATGACGATATTTTCTGTGATACAAGCAGGATTGTTTCCAATTATACACATGGGACGCCCATGGTTGATGTATTGGTTGTTTCCAATGCCAAACGCGTTTGGCTCCTTGTGGGTGAATTTTAACTCACCACTATTATGGGACGTATTTGCAATTTCTACCTATTTATCTGTTTCCTTAGTGTTTTGGTGGACAGGATTACTCCCTGATTTTGCCATGATAAGAGATAGAGCTATTAAACCTTTTCAAAAGAAAATATATAGTTTATTGAGTTTTGGATGGACAGGAAGAGTAAAAGATTGGCAACGTTTTGAGGAAGTTTCCTTAGTATTGGCAGGATTGGCTACGCCTTTAGTACTTTCTGTACATACAATTGTATCCTTTGACTTTGCTACTTCAGTTATACCAGGATGGCATACAACGATATTTCCGCCCTACTTCGTAGCAGGAGCAATATTTTCTGGATTTGCCATGGTAAATACACTATTAATAATTGTTCGTAAAGTAGTACGATTAGAAAATTATATCACACTTCAACATATAGAATTGATGAATATAATCATTATGATTACAGGTTCTATAGTGGGTGTTGCGTATATTACCGAACTTTTTATAGCTTGGTATTCAGGAGTAGAATATGAGCAATATGCCTTTTTGAATAGAGCGACAGGTCCTTACTGGTGGGCGTACTTGCTAATGATGACATGTAATGTGTTTTCGCCACAATTTATGTGGTTTAAAAAATTACGAACGAGTATCATATTTTCGTTTATCATTTCTATTGTTGTAAACATAGGAATGTGGTTTGAGCGATTTGTGATTATTGTATCCTCACTTCATAGAGATTACTTGCCCTCCTCATGGACGATGTTTTCTCCTACATTTGTAGATATAGGAATATTTATAGGAACGATAGGATTTTTCTTTACGTTATTCCTTTTATATGCTAGAACTTTTCCAGTAATAGCCCAAGCAGAAGTGAAAACAATTTTAAAATCTTCTGGAGATAATTATAAAAAACAAAGAGATAAAAATGAGTAGTACAAAATATATCCATGCAATGTATGATGATGATGATGTGTTATTAGAGGCTGTAAAAAAGATAAAAGCAGAGAAATATCATATAGAAGAAGTTTATACTCCCTTTCCTGTCCATGGGTTGGATAAGGCATTAGGGCTAGCAGGAACTAGAATTTCTATAGCTGCATTTTTATATGGTCTAGTAGGGCTAACAGTAGCAATACTTATCATGAATTATACGA
The DNA here is from genome assembly GCA_023558315.1 of Flavobacteriaceae bacterium. Lineage (GTDB taxonomy): Bacteria > Bacteroidota > Bacteroidia > Flavobacteriales > Flavobacteriaceae > JAMJVX01. The sequence goes on along the minus strand of JAMJVX010000035.1, from coordinate 35,996 downwards.
TGATTACAGATTGGCCACAAAATATTGGAGGAAAACCGAGTTTTTCATATTTAGATAATATGCCCGCATTTGTGCCAATTATGTTTGAATTAACTGTGTTTTTTGCAGCGCATTTAATGGTTATTACTTTTTATTTTAGAAGTAAACTATGGCCTTTTAAAAAAGCAGAGAATCCTTATCCTTCTACAACAGATGATAAGTTTTTAATAGAGATACCCTATTCTAAAGAAGATGCGGCTCTTAAAAAAATATTGAAGGAAACAAAAGCGATTGAAATTTTAACTCAAGAAAAAAAAGAATCCTAATGAAAATAGCCATCAAATTATTTTTAGTTGTTAGCTTTTTTGCTTTAACATCGTGTTTTAACAAAAAAAAACCAAATTATCAATATTTTCCTAATATGTATGAATCTGTAGGGTATGAAGCGTATGCAGAATCAGATGCATTTGCCAATGGAATAGAGGCACAATTGCCAGTAGAAGGAACAATACATAGAGGTTGGACTCCTTATACGTTTGAAAATTCTGAGAATGGGTATCAACAAGCAAAGAAAGAATTACAATCACCTTTAGTAAGTAACGAAGAAAATGCAACTAAAGGAAAAGAGTTGTATGCTATATATTGTGCCGTATGTCATGGGAATAAAGGAGATGGGCAAGGGATTTTAGCAAAGAGAGAAAAGTTTTTAGGTATCCCTAGTTATATAGATAGAGAAATTACAGAAGGTAGCGTATATCACGTAATTATGTATGGTAGAAATGCTATGGGTTCACATGCAGGACAAATTAATGCAAAAGAAAGATGGCAAGTTGTTCAATATGTTATGGAATTAAGAAAAAATTTAGAAAAATAAAAAAAGCAAAATGAAATATATTTTTCCTAATAAGTTAAAAATAACATCTTTAGTACTAATAGTAATTGGGGCTATAGGGTTAATAATCGGTTTTTTAAGTGCTCCTAGTACTGTAGAGGAAGCAAATGCAATTGTAGCAAAAGCGAATCATCACGATGAAGCACATTCTTATATTAAGAAAGAAGCCATGCATCATGAGAAAGAGGAGGCACATCATGGTGAAGAAACACATCATGGTGAGAAAGATAATACGCATCATGAAAGCACAGAGTCAGACGCACATCATGAGGATCATCACGGTGAGCATTTATTACATCAATTGCAAAATAAGCCATGGGCAGCTTTATATGTGGCAGCATTGTTTTTTGTATTTCTTTCTTTAGGTATTTTAGTATTTTACGCAATACAAAGAGCGTCACAAGCAGGTTGGTCAATTATTTTATTTAGAGTAATGGAAGCAATGACAGCCTATCTTTTTCCAGGATTAGTCATAGTTTTTGTGATTTTATGTTTATCCGCGCTACATTTTAATCATTTATTTATATGGATGGATCCAGAGGTAGTAGCCCACGATGAGATAATCAAAGGAAAAACTTCGTATTTAAATACCTCATTTTTCTTACTAAGAGCGGTATTTTTTATTACAGGATGGGTGTTGTATAGACATTTTTCAAGAAAATTCTCTTTGGCTCAAGATAAAGAAGGAGGGATTAGTAATTATAAAAAGAACTTTCGTTTATCCGCTGCATTTTTAGTATTTTATATTGTTACAGAATCATTAATGTCTTGGGACTGGATTATGTCAATTGACCCACACTGGTTTAGTACTTTGTTTGGATGGTATATTTTCGCAGGGATGTTTGTTTCTGGAATTACTGCGCTTACATTAATAGTTATATATCTTAAATCTAAAGGGTATTTGGAAGTTGTAAACGAAAATCACCTTCACGATTTAGCAAAATTCATGTTTGCATTTAGTATTTTTTGGACGTATTTATGGTTTTCCCAATTTATGCTGATATGGTATTCTAATATTCCTGAAGAAGTTACCTACTTTATTACAAGAATGGAAGATTATACATTGCTGTTTTTTGGAATGCTTGTGCTGAATTTAGCAATGCCAATTTTAATATTAATGAGTGGTCATTTTAAAAGAGTAAATTACCTAGTTGTAATTGTAGGTATAATCCTAATTATAGGTCACTATATAGATGTTTTTGTGTTGATTATGCCTTCTACTGTGGGCGATCAATGGACTATTGGATTATCGGAAGTAAGTGCATTTTTATTATTCTTAGGGTTATTTATTTACATAGTATTTAACGCTTTAACTAAAAGCCCTCTTGTGGTAGAAAAAGACCCATTTATTGAGGAAAGTAAACAGTTTCATTATTAAAGAAAAAATCAAATGAATATTTTATTAATTTTTATTATTGTTATAATTATAGGAATTGCATTATGGCAATTAAAGAAAATATTTGAAATTGCTCAAGTTTCAATGGATAACTCGCAAATAGCTAGCGATAAAGACAACCGTCTTAATGGTAAATTAATGTTTGCATTTTTAGGGTTCCTCTATATATTAATGCTATTTTCCTTCTGGAAATGGGGAGACTTATTACTTCCAAAAGCAGCATCAGCGCATGGTAAAGAGTATGATTTTTTAATGAATATATCCTTTATTTTAATCTTCTTTGTGCAATTCGTAACACAAGCAGTTTTACATTATTTTGCATATAAGTACAGAGGTAAAAAAGAGGGCAAAGCATTTTTTTATCATGAAAATCACAAATTAGAGCTAATATGGACAGTTATTCCAATTATTGCATTAGCTGTACTAATTACCTATGGATTAAGAACTTGGTCTAAAATTATGTATCCTAAAGAAAATGAAAAAGCGTTAGTATTAGGATTATATGCGCAACAATTTAATTGGAAAGCTCGATATGCTGGAGTAGATAATGTTTTAGGCGAAGCCCACGTGAGGTATCTCCAAGAGTTTGATGGAAAAAATATAGTTGGAATTGATCCCGATGACCCTTATGGAAAGGATGATGTAGTTGTTACACAAGAGATACATCTACCTGTTGGAAGAGAAGTTATTTTAAAAATGCGTTCTCAAGATGTAATACATTCTGCTTATATTCCCCATTTTAGAGTACAAATGAATTGTGTGCCTGGAATGATAACTCAATTTGCTTTTACACCTACAATAACTACAGCTCAAATGAGGAAAAATGAAGATATTGTAAAAAAAGTAAACAAAATAAATGCTATTCGTACTGAGAATAATAAAGAGTTAATTGCTAAGGGCGAGGAAACTTTAGAACCTTATGAATTTGATTATATATTATTATGTAATAAAATCTGTGGGGCTTCTCATTATAATATGCAGATGAAAATAATTGTAGAATCTGAAGAAGAGTTTCAAAAATGGTTAGCAGAACAAAAAACTTTTGCGGAGGTAATACAATAATAGAAATTAATAAAAAATATAAATTGATATAAAATGGGAGATAATCATCATCATAAAGAAACATTCATAACAAAATATATCTTTTCACAAGATCATAAGATGATTTCTAAGCAATACCTAATAACAGGATTATTGATGGGAATTATAGGAATAGGAATGTCAATGCTGTTTAGAATTCAATTGGCTTGGCCAGAAGACCCAAATATTTTCCTTGAATTATTTCTTGGTAAATGGGCAGAAGACGGCGTAATGGATCCTAATATTTATTTGGCACTGGTTACAATACATGGAACTATAATGGTGTTTTTTGTATTAACAGCTGGATTAAGTGGAACATTTAGTAACTTATTAATCCCATTACAAATTGGTGCAAGAGACATGGCCTCTGGATTTTTAAATATGATTTCTTATTGGTTGTTCTTTCTTTCATGTGTTATAATGCTGATATCACTATTCGTTACAGCAGGTCCAGCAGCCGCAGGATGGACGATTTATCCTCCATTAAGTGCACTGCCACAAGCCCAGCCTGGCTCGGGATTAGGGATGACTTTATGGTTAGTATCTATGGCAATATTTATAGCGTCTTCTTTATTAGGCTCTTTAAATTATGTTGTTACTGTACTTAATTTAAGAACAAAAGGAATGAGTATGACCAAACTTCCACTTACTATTTGGGCATTTTTCGTTACTGCAATAATTGGAATTCTTTCTTTCCCTGTATTACTTTCAGCAGCTTTGTTGCTCATTATGGACAGAAGTTTTGGCACCTCGTTTTATTTGTCAGATATATTTATACAAGGAGAAGTATTACATTATCAAGGGGGGTCGCCAGTTTTATTTGAACATTTATTTTGGTTCTTAGGACACCCTGAAGTATATATTGTATTGCTACCAGCACTGGGTATAACCTCTGAAATAGTAGCTACTCATGCGCGAAAACCTATTTTTGGATATAGAGCAATGATTATGTCTATTATTGCTATTGCATTTTTATCTACAATTGTATGGGGACACCATATGTTTATTACAGGAATGAACCCATTCTTAGGTTCTGTATTTACATTTACGACCTTGCTAATTGCCATTCCCTCAGCTGTAAAAGCATTTAATTATATTACTACGCTCTGGAAAGGAAATCTACAACTCAATCCAGCAATGCTATTTTCTATAGGGCTGGTTTCTACCTTTATATCTGGAGGATTGACAGGACTTATTTTAGGAAATAGTGCGTTAGATATCAATGTACATGACACCTATTTTGTGGTGGCGCATTTCCACTTAGTGATGGGTATATCCGCTCTATATGGTTTATTTGCTGGGGTATATCATTGGTTTCCGAAAATGTTTGGTAGAATGATGAATAAAAAATTAGGGTATGTACACTTTTGGATAACAGCAATTGCGTCCTATGGAATATTTTTTCCTATGCACTTCATAGGAATGGCAGGACTTCCAAGGAGATATTACACAAATACGGCATTCCCTTATTTTGATGACTTGGCAGATATAAATGTACTTATCTCTGTATTTGCTTTTATCGCAGGAGCTGCACAACTTGTATTTTTATATAATTTCATTCATAGTATATTCTATGGAAAGAAAACAGAACAAAACCCATGGAAATCTAATACGTTGGAATGGACTGCCCCTGTAAAACATATTCATGGAAACTGGGAAGGAGAAATTCCTAGTGTACATAGATGGGCATACGACTATTCTAAACCTGGACATAAAGAAGATTTTGTTCCACAAGATGTACCCTTAAAGAAAGGAGAAGAGGAACATTAGAATAAAATTTAGATATAAAAAAACCGCCTATTGGCGGTTTTTTTGTTTTAATAAAAAGAGAAAACTCCTTTTTATTTCTTTACAAAGTCATTAATGATTTTCTTTATTTCCTTGTCTTTAGTATCAGGTTTTAAACTAAATAAGTGCTCGTAAAGTCTTTTATTTTCTACTTTTGAAAGGAGTGTTAGATTTTTATTTTGATTAAAAATGGTATCCCAATTGTTTCTAACTAATTGCCACATCTCTTTGTTTTCTTTCCACCAATCTGTAGCAGCCTTACATTTTTCATCGTTTACTTTGATATAAGTATTGTATCCTTTTTCTTGGGCTAAAAGAATATCTTCTTCTCCTTGATTCCTAATGACTTTATCATTATCCTGGTCGTGAATCCAACCATCAGCAGTAATTTCATGTCTGTTGCTTCTAATAGTAACATTGTAATCCCTTCTTTTAGTAATTTCTCTTCTAGGAAGTGGAGCTGAAGTTGTGTTTTCCCAATAACTCTTTCCATCTAAGTGTACCCAAGTTGCAGAACCTTCATAACGAGGACTGTCGTCTACTTGAAATACTTTTTGAGTCCACTGTCCTTTAACATCCTCATCTGATTTCTGAACAAAATTCCATTGATTGTCAGCAAAATAATTATATAAATCAGTGTTTTCAAAAAGCCAATCTTGTCTCCAGTGTTTTACAATTGTAGGTTCAGAAAACTTTCCTACAATTAATAAGTGTTGAAGTGATATTTTATCATCCTCATCTTCTAATAATTGTACCCATTCTAATCCTTTGTCGTGTTTTACTTTTGAAGGTTTATACATAGAATCTTTAGAATAACTAAACGTTTCTGCAAAATTAAACCCTACCTTATAACATCCACACATGCTTTTAATCGCCTGGATGTCCTGCTCTTTTTTGTTTTGAGCAATTATACTTGCGGAAATAAATCCAAAAATTAATAATAAATATTTCATAAATAATAATTAAATAGTGTTAAACATAAATTTTGGCAAATATACAATCTTTAAACTTATTTAAAATAATTCTAAATAACAATTAAAGTATCTATTTTTATTACATATTTAACTTATACTATTTTTAAATGTTCTTTTATTTTTCTTCTTTTTATCAAGAACATATATATTTTCTATTTTTGCAAAGTGAATGAAAACCTAAATCCAGATAAAGATTCTTTTTCAACAGAAGAGAGGGAGATTGATAGAGCACTAAGACCATTAGGCTTTGAAGACTTCAGTGGACAAAAAGAAATGATTGAGAATCTAAAAATATTTGTACAAGCTGCAAAAGAGCGAAATGAAGCGTTAGATCATACACTATTTCATGGGCCTCCAGGGTTAGGGAAAACAACATTAGCAAATATATTAGCAAATGAACTGGGGGTAAATATTAAAATCACCTCTGGACCTGTATTGGACAAGCCCGGCGATTTAGCGGGATTACTGACTAATCTTGAAAGAAATGATATTTTATTTATCGATGAAATACACCGCTTGACTCCTGTTATTGAAGAGTATCTTTACTCGGCGATGGAAGACTATCGTATAGATATAATGATAGAAACGGGTCCCAATGCAAGAACGGTACAACTTACTGTGAATCCATTTACCCTAGTCGGCGCTACTACCAGGTCGGGATTGCTAACTGCACCCATGAGAGCAAGATTTGGGATTAATAATAGACTTGAATATTACAACAGCGACATACTATCAGCAATTGTCACAAGAAGTGCTTCAATATTAAAAGTAAATATTTCACCAAATGCAGCCTTAGAAATTGCACGACGAAGTAGGGGAACCCCAAGAATAGCGAATGGATTGTTGAGAAGAGTCAGAGATTTCGCACAAGTAAAAGGCGATGGGAATATAAATCCAGAAATTACAAGATTTGCGCTGGAGTCGCTAAATGTAGATAAATACGGACTAGATGAAATGGATAATAAGATATTAACTACTCTAATAGATAAATTTAAAGGCAGACCTGTTGGAATTACGACTATTTCTACGGCTTTAGCTGAAAATGCCGAGACCATTGAAGAAGTTTATGAACCTTTTTTAATCCAGCAAGGTTTTTTAGTGAGAACTCCAAGAGGTAGAGAAGTAACACAAAAAGCCTATGAGCATTTAGGGAAAGTGAGACAAGATACCCAACAAGGATTATTTTAATTAAGAGGATTCTCTTTTAATAAAAGTAGTTTCTAAAGTAATATTTTCAAAGACGACCTCCTTTTTTTCTTTTAGCATTTGTTTTTCCTCATAAAATCGATTCATAATCTTTTTTCCCATTAATTCACCATGTTGATTTATAGTGCTGAGCTTTGGAGACACTAAAGAAGTTATTTCTGAATTACTGAAACCTACTACCGCAATATCTTTAGGCACAGAAAATCCAAGATCCTTGATACAATTTAAACAGCCAATCGCTGCATTATCATTTAATGCAAAAACAGCATCAATTTTTTTATTTTTTTTGAATAAAGAATGTAGGTTGTTATATCCTTCTATATAATTCAAATTTTGAATATTAATTACTAATTCATTATCAACAGTAATATTATGTTTTAATAGCGCGTCTCTATATCCAATAAATCTTTTAAAAGTATTTTCAGAATTATGACTACTCCTAATTAAAGCAATTTTTTTTCGTCCCTTAAGAATTAGCTTTTCAGTAACTTCAAAACTAGCTTTGTAATTATCATTAATTATTTTTGTTGTTTGTAGCGTTTTAGAAATCTTATCAAATTGAATTAATATTACTCCAGACTCTTTTATTTTCTGCAAATGTGTATTTACTTTAGTATTATTAGACAATGAAATAAAAATACCATCTACATTTTGCACTAATAGTTCTTCTACACACCGATTCTCTAATTTATGTGAATCTTTAGATTCTTTTATTATAATGGAATAATGCTGCTTTCCAGCTTCTAATATCATACCTTTTAAAACATCTATAAAAAAAGAGTTTTTCAAATCAGGGATAATCACCCCAATATTTTTGGATTCTTGCGATCTTAATTTAACAGCGATACTATTTGGAATAAAATTGTATTTATCAGCAGCGGCTTTTACTTTTGCGATAGTGCTATCACTAATTTCATCATACCCTCGTAATGCTTTGGAAACGGTTCCAACAGATATGCCCAACTCTTTTGCAATATCTAGAAGCTTTGTTTTTTGCATAAATGAAAAATATTTAATCAAAAATATAAATAATATTAAAAACGAAAACGTTTTCGTTTAGTTTTTTTAAAAAAATAGCAAGTGACCTAGTTGTTTTTAACTTGTTTTTATCTATAATTGCACCGCAAAAGTTTTATAACTAGCTTTTTGTTAAAATTAGTTTGAGACTTGAGCATTAAATATTGTTTAATTAAAAAAAAATTTAAATTTAAAATTGTATGAAAAAAATTTATTTGAAACATTTTTGTTTCCTGTCAATGTTTTTGATGGGAATAGTCGCATATGCGCAGCAAGTTTCAGGTACAGTTTCTAGTGCAGAAGGTCCATTACCTGGAGCTACTGTTACTGTAAAAGGAACTAGTAATGGAGCCTCTACTGATTTTGATGGTAATTTTACCATTGATGCAGGTGCAGACGATGTGTTAGTAATCTCTTATGTAGGTTATGCAGCACAAGAAATAACCGTTGGATCACAAACTACTATTAATGTGACTTTAGAGTCAGATAGTTCTTTAGAAGAAGTAGTAGTAGTAGGATACGGTTCTCAAGAAAAGAAAGAAATCACTTCAGCTGTTGCTGTAATAGATGAAGAATCTTTCAATAAAGGGGTTGTTAATAATCCAACGCAATTATTACAAGGTAAGGTTGCTGGATTAACTATCTATAATAGAGGAGATGATCCTACAGGTACACCTACAATAAGATTGAGAGGTTTATCTACTTTTGGAGGAAACACTCAGCCTTTGATAGTTATTGATGGTATTATTGGCGGTTCTTTAGACAACGTTGACCCTAATGATATCGCTGATATTACTGTATTAAAAGACGGTTCTGCAGCAGCTATATATGGTACGCGAGGTAGTAGTGGGGTTATCTTAGTAACTACTAAGTCTGGAACCACTCAAGGAACAAAAGTTGAATATAACGGACAAGCATCTATCGCTCAAATTAATAATAGAGTGAAAGTAATGACAGCTGATGAATTTAGAACAGCTGGAGGAACAGATGTTGGAGGTTCTACTGATTGGTTAGATGAAGTTACAAGAGATGCCTTTACTAATATTCACAATATTTCTTTAGCAGGTGCTACTGAAAAAACACGTTATAGAGTTTCTACAAACCTTAGAAATGTTCAAGGTATCTTAGATACTCAAGAATTCCAAAGATTTAACTCACGTGTAAACTTCTCTACTAAATTATTAAATGATAAGTTGAAAGTAGATTTCAACTCTTCTTACACTCAAGAAGATGCAAATTACGCGTTTAGAGAAGCGCTTCGTTATGCAGTATTATTTAATCCTTTAGCGCCAGTTTACGCAAAAGACACTAACAGAACATTATTCCCAGTAGATGAAAACATTTATGGAGGATATTTTGAAAACTTTGGTGTATTTGACAGTTTTAATCCTCGTGCAATATTAGACCAAAACACAAATTTAGGGGAAACTACTAGATTTAATTATGGTGCTAATTTGAATTATGAAATCATAGAGGGATTAAACGTTAATTTAAATTATGCTGAAACAAACTTTAAAGGTATATTCCATGGTTACAGAAGTACAAAATCTCACTGGGTTGCAAATAATATTGGAGGATTTGCAACTAATCCTTTAAGAAAAGGACAAGCTTTATTTAGCGCACATACTGCTAAATCACAATTGTTTGAATCATATTTAAATTACAACAAAGAAATTGATGCGTTAGATTTATCAGTAACAGCAGGTTATTCTTACAACTTAGTTCAAGATAACTTCGGATTTAACTTTAATTTAGGAGGTTTCCCAGATGATAGTCAAATACAATGGGTATATAACGTAGGTGTAGCACAGGATTTAAGAGATACAGGGCGTATTGGTGCAAGTAGTTACTTAACTCCAGAAGATAAAATTATCGCAATGTTTGGTAGAATTAACTTAACATATGACGATACTTATTTCTTTAATGCTTCTATTCGTAGAGAAGGTTCTTCAAGATTTGGAGAGAACAACCAATGGGGATTATTCCCATCTGTTGGAGTTGGAGCAGACATAAACAAATTTTTAGACTTAGAAGGTGTTGAGCTTTTAAAAGTACGTTTTGGATACGGAGTAACTGGGGCTTTACCTGGTCAAACAGGATTATCTCAAACACAATTTGGTGTTAACCCTGTTGGTTCAACGGCTGCAGGAGGATTTGCAGCAGCTAATAATCCAAATTTTGCACCAAATAAAAACTTGAAATGGGAAGAGAAAGCAGAGATGAATTTAGGTTTTGAATTCCAAACAGATAGATTAAATGCAACTTTAGACGTTTACCAAAGAAATAGTAAAGATTTCTTATTTTTAGCTAAAGTAGATGCATCAAATCCTGATTTCTTAGGAGCAAGTACTCAATGGCAAAATGCTGGAGAATTACAAACTCAAGGGATTGAATTAGCCGCTAATTACGATGTAATTGCTAGCGATGATTTAACTTGGAATACGGGTATTGTATTTGATTCATATCGTAATGAGCTTGTTAAATGGACTGTAGAAGGTACTAATAGATTTTTAGATGGAAACTTAGGTGCTCCTGGACAAAATGAAACTAACATGATATTAGTTGAAGAAGGTGGAACGATTGGTCAAATTTATGCTCCAGTATATACTGGAAATGTAGATGAGAATGGTTCTCCAATATTAGAAGATCTTAACGGCGATGGAACAGTAAAAGCTTCAAATGGAGAAGCATTAAATGAAGATGCAGATTTTAAAGTTGTAGGTCAAGCTTATCCAGCCTTTTCTTTGGGATGGTCAAATAGAGTTGATTTAGGAAACTTGAGCATCAGTGCTTTCTTTAGAGGTGCTTTTGGACACAGTCTAGTAAATACGTATAGAGCTTTTTATGAGCCACGTGTAGCTTCACAAACGTCTTATAATTTAGTGAATACTAAATATGCAGATGATAAAATTAAAACTGCACAGTTTAGTGATTACTATGTTGAAAATGCTGATTTTGTACGTATTGATAATATCAACGTTGAATATAGTTTTGATCTTCCTGAAACATTAGGAATAGAAGCTTTATCAGTATCATTAAACGCACAAAATCCATTAACCATTACAGGATATACAGGTGTAAACCCAGACCCTGCATTACAAGATGGAGACAATGTGTTAGCTCCGGGTATAGATAGAAGAGGAACATATTTCGCTTTTAGAACGATTACCGCAGGATTAAATATAAAATTTTAATTAATTATAAAAATTATATAAACAAATGAAAAAATTAAATTTAATATTAATAACATTTTTAAGTGTTTTATGTGTGTTGTCTTGTACAGATTTAACAGAAGAACTGAGAAATACTACAACATCACAAATAACGCCTTCGCCAGCACAAACAATTCCTGTGATTGCAGCGGATGCTAATATAGGTTCTGATCCTGTTACTAATACTGCTTATGCAAGATTAAGAGAAGGAACAGCAAATCATGGAAATCACTTTTCTGTAAATATAGTTTCTTCAGACGAAGCAGCTATTACACAAAAAGGGGGTGACTGGTATGATGGTGGAATTTGGATAAATATGCATAAACATACGTATTCAGCAGCAAATGGACCACTTTTAAATTCATGGAATGGGTTTTATGGTTCAATTTCTGAAGTAAATTCAGCTATTGGAAATGCATCTGGTAAAGCAAATGCTATCGCAGAACTTAAAGTATTACGTGCATACTATCACTTTAAATTGATGGATATGTTCGGTAGAATTCGTTATGTAGATGTAACTGGTGACGGTGTATCTTCATTGCCTCAGTTAACAAGAGCAGCAGCTTTTGGTAAAGTAAGAGACGAATTATTAGGCGCTTTAGGTATTACAGAAGCAAATTTAGCTGATTTAAGCGCAGCTACTTTCGGTGAAGATTTAGTAACTACAAGAGTAAATCCTTATAGAGTAAATCGTTATGTAGCTTTAGCTTTATTAGCGAGATTATACTTAAATGCAGAAGTGTACACAGGTACTGCTCAATGGCAAAAAGCACATGATATTGCTGCTTATGTAATTGCTAATGGGGGTTATAGTTTACATAACAATTATGCAGAGATATTTGCTCCTGATAATGGAAGCAATGGTTCTTCAAATGAAGTAATTTGGTCAACTCCTTATGATGAGGTAACAAATGGAGGAATGAACTTTGCGCAAATGACTCTTACGTATTCAAGTCAAGATACATGGAAATTACAAGATCAACCTTGGAATGGGTATGTAGCTTTGGAAGAGGCCTATAATGCTTATGATGCTAACGATTTAAGAAGAGCAAATAACTTCTTATCAGGAGTACAAAAATCATTTGGTGATGGAGGTCCTGGTACTGGTGCACCGATTATTGATTATGCTTACGATGATAAAGGTACAGGTGCAGATCAAGGTCCTGTAGTAAATTATAAGCCAGCTATCAATGAATTAGCACCTAATGGATGTCGTGATTGTGGAACTCGTCTAGGTAAATTTAGCTTTAAAGCGTTCCAACGTCCAAATATGGATAATGACATGACATTAATTCGTATCACTGAAATGTATTTTATTCAAGCGGAAGCTATATTAAGAGGAGCAACAAGCTCTGCAACAGCAATTTCTTTATTGAATAATAACATTAGAAATCGTGCGATTAGTGGTTCTTCATTTACAACTGCTACATTAACTTTAGATGAATTATATAAGGAAAGAGGTAGAGAATTCTTTATGGAGAGTTTACGTCGTCAAGATATGATTCGTTTTGGAAAATGGGATGATGCATGGTGGGAAAAAGCGGCTAATCAGCCTGGGGATTCTACTGGAATGTTCCCTATTCCTATGGAAGCGATTCAAACTGGAGGATTTACACAAAATAGTGGTTACTAAGACTATTTAGTAATAAATTATTTTTGTAATTTTTAAAAACTGCCCAATTTATTGGGCAGTTTTTTTTTTGGAAAGATTTAAATTTGCAAAAAAAATCTCTATGAGAATTCTAAGTTTCTCTATTTGTTTTCTACTTCTCTTTTCTTGTCAGTCCTTAACGGAAGATAATAACACACTTTTTAAATTACTTTCCGCCAAAGAAACAGGAATTGATTTTGCTAATAATTTAACGTATACTGTAGATTTTAATCCTTATATCTATAGAAATTTTTTTAATGGAGGAGGCGTAGCATTAGGAGACATCAATAATGACGGATTGGTAGATATCTACTTTACGGGTAATATGGTAGATAATAAGTTATACCTAAACAAAGGGAATTTCAAATTTGAAGATATTACACAGAAAGCAGGCGTTTCTTGTTCCAATGTTTGGTCATCTGGGGCATCTATGATTGATATAAATGGCGATGGATGGTTAGATATATATGTGTGTAAGTCTGGGAAACCAGATGGTGAAAAGAGATACAATGAACTATTTATTAATAATAAAAATGGAACTTTCACAGAACAAGCAAAAAAATATGGATTAGATATAGTAGGTTTATCAGTACAAGCCTCCTTTTTTGATTTTGATAAAGATGGTGATTTAGATATGTATCTTTTAAATAATTCTATACGACCCGTTGGACAAGGAATGGATTTAATAATAGATAAAAGGGAAGAATTTAGCAATGAAGGAAATAAATTTTTTATAAATGATAAGGGATATTTTAAAGATTTCTCTAAGGAAGCGGGTATTTATACAAGTGAGATTGGATTTGGGTTAGGAGTTACCTTAGAAGATTTTAATCAAGATGGGTGGGTAGATATTTTTGTTTCTAATGATTTTTTTGAACGCGATTATCTCTATTTAAATAATCAACATGGAGGATTTCATGAAGTTGCTACTAATTATTTTAGTTCCTTTTCAAAAGGGTCTATGGGAGCAGATGCCGCAGATATGGATAATGATTTGCTTCCTGATTTATTTGTTACTGAGATGTTGCCAGCTACTTTTGAAAGAAAAAAAACTAAAGCTATTTATGATTCATGGGATAAATATTCTTTAGCACTTAAAAAGGGATATTCACATCAATATCCACGTAACGTTTTTCAACGCAATATGGGTCATGCTGGCTTTTTTGAAATTGGGAGAATGTCAAATATAGCCGCTACAGAATGGAGTTGGGCAGCGCTAATGTTTGATATGGACAATGACGGCTTAAGAGATATATTTATTAGTAATGGTATTTATAAAGATTTATTGGATAGAGATTACCTTACGTTTAGTGCGAATGAACAACAGATAATAAATACTTTAAAAGCAAATAAAAAAGAGGGAGTTAAAAAATTGATAGATATTATGCCCTCAAAAGCATTGCCAAACTTTGCTTATAAGAATGAAGGGAATTTTGTAATGGACAATAAATCTGAGGAATGGGGATTAGATACCCCAAGTTTTAGTAATGGGAGTGCATACGCTGATTTAGACAATGATGGGGATTTAGATTTAATAGTGAATAACGTTAATATGCCTTCGTTTGTATATGAAAATACTACAAAAACAACAGAAAGAAAATATATTTCAATATCATTAGTTAATGACGATAAAAATACAGCGGCAATTGGCTCAAAGGTGATTTTGAAAACAAAAGATAATAAAAATTTAATAGCTTTTAAAAGTACTTCAAAAGGGTTTCAAAGTTCTATAAATACTCCAATACATTTTGGTTTAGGGGAAGTTAATCTTATAGATACCCTAATTGTAAAATGGCCAGATGGTAGTATTACAGAAAAAGTAAACGTAAAGGTAAATACACATTACGAGATTACAAAAGATAAAAACAAAGTAAATAGAAGTATTTTAAAAGAAGCAACAACTGAAATTTTAAGGAAAGAAACCTCCTTATTCAATTATCAACACGAGGAAAATGATTTTATAGATTTTAATTTAGAGCCATTACTGCCGCAGATGTTTAGTAATGAAGGACCCGCGTTTGCTTTTTCAGATATAAATAATGATGGAAAAGAAGACTACTATATTGGAGGCGCAAAAGGAAAATCAGGGACTCTTTACCTTTCTCAAAACAATGTAAAATACAAAGAATACAAATCCCCTTTTGAATTAGACAAAGAATCAGAAGATATACAAGCAAGTTTTATAGATGTAGATAATGATGGGGATAGTGATTTAGTAGTAGCGAGTGGAGGAAAAGCATTTTCCGTTAATTCTACTCATTTAAAAGATAGAATATACATAAATCAAGGCAAAGGTGTTTTTAAGAAAAAAGAACTAAATTTCCCGTTTACAAATTTTAGTAGTTCGGTTGTCGCTCCAACAGATTATGACAAAGACGGAGATATAGATTTTTTTATTGGGGAGAGATATAAAACAGATTTATACGGATTTCCTTGTTCTGGTTATCTAATAAATAATACTAATGAAAATTATAGTTTAGAACAGGAAGAAATATTCAATAGGATAGGATTAATAACAGATGCTAATTGGAGTGATATTAATAATGATGGGTGGGAAGACTTAATAATTGCTGGAGAATGGATGCCCATAAAAATATTTATTAATAATAAAGGAATATTAAAAGATTCTACTGAAGAATACGGCTTAGATAAAACATCAGGATTTTGGAATGTACTAAAAGTGATAGATATTGATAATGATGGAGATAATGATATTTTAGCGGGAAATCTTGGGAAGAATAATTTCTTTAAAGATAAGATGAAGGTGTATGTAAACGACTTCGATCAAAATGGGACTGTAGAACAAATATTTTGTTATTCAAGAGAAGGGGGAGATTATCCAATTTTAGATAGAGATGAATTATTAAGTCAAATGCCTTACTTAAAGAAAGAAGCACTTTATTACAAACAATACGCATCTATGTCTATGAAAGATTTATTTACTCCTGAAGTTTTAAATAGGTCGTTGATAGGAGAATCAATTTTTACAGAAACAACCCTTTTTATTAATAACAATGAAAAAGGATTTACGCCTTATGTTTTACCGAAGGAAATTCAATATTCAAGTGTGTATACTATTGAGACAAAAGATATCAATAATGATGGAATTTTAGATATTTTTGCGGGCGGAAATCAAAGAAAAATAAAACCTCAGTTTGGAAGTCAAGATGCATCTAAAGGATGGTATATAGAGGGAAAAATAGAGGGAAATAAATATATTTTTTCTACTCCAAAGAGTTTAAATATTGAAGGTCAAATAAGAAAGTTACATATTACAAAAGAGGGGAAAACACTTATTACAATTATTAATAATGAAAAAGCAAAGTTTTATGAAATCAATTAATATTTTATTCTTTTTAGTACTTATAGTTTTTAGCTCAATTTCTTGTGAATCTGAGTATTCCAAAGTAGTAAAGCGTGAACTAAAAAAAGAAATTAAAAACGACTCAATATTTTTTGGATTATATTTTGGAGAAACTCGACAAGAATTTTATGATAGGTGTTGGGAATTAAATAGGCAAAAAATTATCACGCATGGTGGAAATAATCAATTCGTGAAATATGCATTGCCATCAAAAAATAAAGAGAATATCCTAGAAGAAATGGAAATGCTCTTTTATGGTATTTTTGATGAAGAAAATATTATGAGAGGAATGGATATACGGTTTAGGTATAGAGGTTGGTCAATTTGGGATAAAAAGTATCAAGCAGATAGTTTATTAGTAGTTGTAAAAGATACATTAGAAAAGTGGTATCCTGGAAACTCTTTTTTTAAAGTTGATATTGATAGTACCAGCCTTTATATTAAAGTAGATGGAAATAGACAAATAAAAATGTATCCTACAAAAAGTAGTGATAAACAAGATGTAATAGTTAAAATAGAGGATATAGGTCATTTGTATAAAAAATATAAGTAAACGAAAAATTATGAAACGAATAATAAGCTGTTCATTACTGATAACTCTAATAAGTTGTAGTAATATACGTGAAAACAAAAAACTTTTCCAACTTCAAGATAATAAGTCAATAGGATTAGAATTTTCTAACGATTTAACATACGATAATAACTTTAACGTATTCAAATATCGTAATTTTTACAATGGTGGCGGGGTAGCTATTGGGGATATTAATAATGATGGATTAGTGGATATTTATATGTCGGCTAATCAAAAAGAAAATAAATTATTTTTAAATAAAGGCAATTTTCAATTTGAAGATATAACAGCAAAAGCAAAAGTAGGAGGGAATAAACCATGGTCTACAGGAGTAACCATGGTAGATATTAATTCAGATGGATATTTGGATATATATGTTTGTAACTCGGGAGATTTAGGAGGAATTAATAAAAAAAATGAGTTGTTTATAAATAATGGGGATTTAACTTTTAGAGAAGCCGCATCCGAATATCAATTAGCAGATGCAGGATACTCAACGCACACAAGTTTTTTTGATTACGATAAAGACGGCGATTTAGATGCATATATATTAAACAACTCATATCAAGCTATAGGAAGTTTTGATTTAAGAAGAAATGAACGCCCTAAAAGAGATACTTTAGGAGGAGATAAATTATTAGAAAATAGAAATGGAAAGTTTTATGATGTTAGTGAAAAAGCTGGAATTTATGGTAGTGTGATTGGATTTGGTTTAGGTGTTACAATAGGAGATGTTAATAGAGATGGGTGGGATGACATGTATATTTCAAATGATTTTTTTGAAAGAGACTATTTATATATAAATCAAAAAGATGGCACATTTAAGGAGCAACTAACATCTTATTTTTTATCTATTAGTGCGGCATCAATGGGGGCAGATATGGCAGATATAAATAATGATGGATATAATGATATATTCGTTACAGAAATGTTGCCTAATGATTATCAAAGACTTAAATCAGTGACAACTTTTGAAGATTGGAATAAATATAATTACAATGTTTCAAATGGGTATTACCATCAATTTACAAGGAATACCTTTCAATTAAACAATACAAACAACACATTTAGTGAAATAGGAAGATTAGCAAGTGTAGAATCTTCTGATTGGAGTTGGGGAGCACTCTTTTTTGATATGGATAATGATGGATGGAGAGATTTATTTATTGCAAATGGAATTTATAGAGACTTAACAGATCAAGATTATTTACAATATATTTCTAATGAAAATATAATGAGTACTATAATTACTGAAGAAGGCATTAATTATAAAAAATTAATAGATATAATTCCCTCTAATAAAGTCCCAAATATTTCACATAAAAATTTAAAAGGCATTAGTTACAAAACATTTGATTCATCTGGATTAAATACTCCAAGTTTTTCTAATGGCTCAGCGTATGGAGACTTAGATAATGATGGGGACTTAGATTTGGTAGTTAATAATGTAAATATGCAAGCATTTGTATATAAGAATACGGCATCTGAAGCCCTAAATAACCATTTTATTAAATTAAATTTATTTGGAGATAGTGAAAATTATTTTGCAATTGGAGCAAAGATTGAAGTAACTGATGGAGAAAATAGCTATTACTATGAACAACAACCTACTCGTGGTTTCCAATCTAGCATGGATTTTCGTCCAAATATTGGGTTGCCCTCTGACAAAAATGTAGATATAAAAATCGTGTGGCCCTCTGGAAAAATTTCTAAATTCACCTCCATAGAAGTAGATAAAATATATACATATTATGAAAAAGATGCGGATTTAAAAGAAGAAAAAGATAGTACTCACAAATCGAAAAATATTTTCCAAAGGGTATCACTAAATATTCCCTATAAACACAAAGAAAATAATTATATAGATTTTCACAGAGATAGATTACTATATCATATGTATAGTACACAAGGTCCAAAAATGTCGTATATAAATACAAAGGATGAACGAGAAGAATCCCTTTTATTTATAGGAGGTTCTAAAGGCAATCCTTCTGTATTAATTGAGAGTATTGAAAATGAAACTAAAACTAAAATTAAAAAGGTTTTTGATGATAAGAAATGGGGAGAGTCGATGCAAAGTATGTTTTTTGATGCTGACAATGATGGAGATATGGACTTATATATAGCTAATGGAGGTATAGAGTTTTCAAATAATTCAAACGAATTAAATGATTTTCTTTATTTTAATGATGGGAAAGGAAATTTTACAGCAAAAGGAAATAATGTACTACCGTTTATCCCTAAAAGCACTAGTAGTGTTGTAAGTTTTGATTACGATAAGGATGGAGATTTAGATTTAATTATAGGGGAACGAATCAAACCAAATGATTATGGAATTCCTTGTTATGTATTTATATTAGAAAATAACGGAAGTGGAGTTTTTAAAGATGTCACAAATAGTGTTGCCTCTGAATTAAAAAATATAGGAATGGTTACGGATATAAAAATTAATGACTTAGATGGAGACGGTGATAAAGAGCTCATATTGACTGGAGAATTTATGGGGATAGAAGTTTTCAAAATTGTAAATAAGCAATTTGTTAGACAAAAAGAATTTACGCTTTCTAAATATAAAGGGTGGTGGAATACACTTTACCTAGAGGATATAAATGGAGATGGAAAAGTAGATATAATAGCAGGGAATCATGGGTTAAATTCAAGATTTAAAGCAACAGATGAAAAACCGATTACTTTGTATTTAAATGATTATGACAATAATGGTTTTTTTGACCCAATACTTTCCTTTCGTAGAGATGACGGGAAAGATTATCCCTATGCTTTAAGGCATAATTTAATAGATCAAATAAAGAGTTTAAAAAAACTATTTCCTAATTATGAATCTTTTAAAAATGCAAGTATTTCTGAAATATTCACAAAAGAGAAACTTAGCAAATCGCTGATTCAACAAGTTAATTATTTAAAAACAGCTGTTTTTATTAATAAAGGAGAGATGAATTTTGAGGAAATGGAATTGCCAACAGAAGTACAATTTTCTCCTATTTATGCCCTTAGTTCAGGAGATTATGATAGAGATGGTGATATAGATATTATTATGGGAGGTAATCTATATGGTGTAAAACCAGAAATGGGAAGATATGATGGTACTTATGGCATATTTTTAGAGAATGAAAACAATGAAAAATTTATTTTTCATCAAGGCGGAAAAGGGTTTAAAGTAAAAGGAGAAATTAGAGATATTATTACCTTAGAAGATAGAGTAATAGTTTCTCGTAATAAAGATTCTTTAGCGGTATTTAAATATTAAGAATTTATTATTTAGATAAATCTCTAAAGTTTTTATGAAACGCAATTATTGTTTCTATTCCTTTATAAAAATTAAAGAGTCCAAAATGTTCATTCGGAGAGTGAATAGCATCAGAATCTAATCCAAATCCCATTAGTATACTTTTAACTCCTAGTTCTTTTTCAAAAAGTGGAATTATAGGAATACTACCTCCTCCTCTATAGGGAAAAGGTTTTTTGTTGAAAGATTTCTCATAGGCATTTGATGCAGCTTCATAGGCGTAATGATTTATAGGAAGAACATAGGCATTTGCTCCATGATGAGGCGTTATTTTTACTTCTATACCTTCTGGTGTGATAGATTCCATATATGCGATGAATAACTCACTAATTTCCTTCCAATTTTGATTAGGGACTAAACGCATTGAAATTTTAGCATAAGCTTTGGAAGGAATGATTGTTTTTGAGCCCTCTTCTGTATAGCCCCCCCATATTCCATTAACGTCTAGACAGGGTCTTATAGACGAACGCTCTAATGATGAAAATCCTTTCTCCCCTTGGATAATGTTTAAATCTAATTTACTTTTATATAATTCTACATCAAAAGGAATTTTAGCGATTTCTTGTCGTTCAAATTCATTTACCTCTTCCACATTATCATAAAAGTGCGGAATATTTATTCTGTTATTTTTATCATGCAATGAAGAAATCATTTTTGATAAAATATGGATAGGATTAGGGATAGCTCCTCCATAAAATCCAGAATGCACATCACGATTAGGACCAGTCACTTCAATTTCAAAATAACTTAGCCCCCTTAACCCAGTGGTTATTGAGGGTTGTGAATTGCTAATTATTGTAGTATCAGAAACTAAAACAATATCACAATCTAATTTTTCTTTATTTTCAATAACAAAATTTTCTAAATTATCACTTCCTACTTCTTCTTCTCCTTCAATCAAAAATTTTATATTACAAGGGATATCTTTATTTTGTGACATTATTTCTAATGCCTTAATGTGCATATATACTTGCCCTTTATCGTCTGAAGCGCCTCTTGCGAATATTGCACCCTCAGGATGTATTTTTGTTTTTTTTATTGTAGGTTCAAAAGGAGGCGTATCCCATAAATTTAAAGGGTCTGGCGGTTGTACATCGTAGTGTCCATACACTAATATTGTAGGTAAATTTTTATCAATAATTTTTTCCCCATAAACTATTGGATGACCTTTTGTTTTTATCACTTCTACATTACTGCATCCTACGGTTATTAATGAATCTTTTAACCAATGTGCGGCTTCATTTATTTTATCTTTAAATTTTGAATCAGTACTAATTGATGGAATTTTTAAGAACGTAATAAGTTCATCTAAGAATTTATTTTTAGATTTTGTATCTAATTTCATTGAGTATTTATTTTTATATATAATTTAGTTATATTTGCAAATCTTTTTGCGGGTGTGGTGAAATTGGTAGACACGCTAGATTTAGGATCTAGTACTTCACGGTGTGTGGGTTCGAGTCCCTCCACCCGCACTTTCTAAATTTACTGACCTAAATAGGATTTCAAGTTTTTGGATCTAGAAGTATGTTTAAGTCTTCTGATTGCTTTTTCTTTTATTTGTCTAACTCGTTCTCTAGTTAAATTAAAAGCTTTTCCTATTTCTTCTAACGTCATAGGATGTTGTCTGTTGATACCAAAATAAAGTTTAAGTACATCAGCTTCTCTTTCAGTAAGAGTATCTAAAGATCTTTCAATTTCTGTAATTAGAGATTCGCGTAACAGTTCCTTATCTGGTTTTGGAGAATCTCCAGTATTTAAAACATCTAATAAATTAGAATCTTCCCCTTCTACCAATGGAGCATCTACAGAAATATGTTTTCCAGAATTTTTTAACGATTCTTTAACATCATTTTCTGACATATCTAATTCTTTTGCAATCTCACCAGCCATGGGTGCTCTTTCAAAAGATTGCTCTAAATAAGCATATGTTTTATTTATTTTATTTATAGAACCAATTTTATTTAGCGGTAGGCGTACAATTCTAGCTTGTTCTGCTAATGCCTGTAAAATGGATTGTCTAATCCACCACACAGCGTAAGATATAAACTTAAATCCTCTAGTTTCATCAAAACGTTTAGCGGCTTTTATTAGCCCTAAATTACCTTCATTAATTAAATCAGGTAGTGTTAATCCTTGATTTTGATATTGTTTAGCCACAGATACTACAAACCTCAAGTTTGCGCTTGTAAGTTTTTCTAAAGCAACTTTGTCACCCGCTCTAATCCTTTGTGCTAATTCAACTTCTTCTTCTGCTGAAATAAGACCTACTTTACCGATTTCTTGAAGATATTTATCTAAAGAAGCGGTTTCTCTATTGGTGACTTGTTTTGTGATTTTTAGCTGTCTCATGTTTTATAAAAAAAGGGGATGCAAAAATATTGCTTTTAACTCAAATTATGTTGTTTTTTTATGAATTTATTCTAATAAGTTCTATTTTACTAGAGGAGGCTTTTTTGATTTCTATTGTAAAATTTTCGATTTTAATTACCTCTCCTATTTTTGGTATTTTTTCTGTATGATGCATAATAAATCCTCCTAAAGTATCGTAAAAAGTTTTTGTTGGTAAATTAAGATTATATTTTTCATTTAAATAATCTATTTCTAATCTTGCAGAAAATTCGTAAGTAGAATTATCTATTACATTTTCAATATAGTCAATAGCATCATACTCATCTTCTATTTCTCCAAATAACTCCTCTACTATGTCTTCAATAGTTAATAATCCAACAGTTCCGCCATATTCATCAAAAACAACTGCAAGACTTTTTCGCTTTTTAATTAGCTTATTTAAAGTGTCATGAATTAGGATTTGTTCTGGTATAAATTCTATTGGTAAAAGTATATTTTTTAATGAAGTGGGTTTTTTTAACATTTCGAAAGCATGAATATAGCCAATAATATTATCTATATTTTCCTTATAAACTATAATTTTAGAGAACCCTGTTTTAATAAACAAATTCTTGACTTCATTTAATTCTGTATTTATATCTATTGCAATTATATCAGCTCTAGGAACCATTATCTCTCTAGCTTTTAAAGTGCTGAATTTTAAGGCATTTTGAAAAATAGGAATTTCATAATCTATATTTTCTGGATTTTTGATATTTTCAACTTGTTCTTCGATAAAATACCCTAATTCAACTTTAGAAAAAACAGTTTTATATGGAGACTCTTCTATTTTAACTCCTTTTTTTAAAAACAAACGTGTGAAAAACATGATTATGGTTGTAAATGGATAAAAAAGATAGTAAAAAAAGGAGATAGGCAAGCTAAAAATATGTAATGCGCTATTTGCATATATTTGAAATAAAACTTTGGGTAAAAATTCCGCTGTAATTAGGATAATTAAAGTAGAAATCAATGTCTGTATCAGAATAGCCTCGTAAGTAGTAGATTCAATATTTACAAATAGTAAATGCGTTATTAAATCACCCATAAAAATACCATAAATTACTAAGGCGATACTATTCCCAAAAAGTAAACAAACGATAAATTTTGAGGGATTATTAACTATTTTTTTTAATAGTCGTTTTGAAAAAGAAATTTTTTCTTCTTTTTCAATTTTAAAAAAGAATTTGTTTGAAGAAATGAAAGCAATTTCAATTCCTGAAAAAAAAGCAGAGAGAATTAAACTTATACCAATAATAAAATATTCTATCATGCTTATTTTTTTCTCATTTTCTCATTAAATTTTTTACGATACCGACGTCTAAATAAAAACATAAATAAACTGATTATTGAAAAACCCAAAAATAAATATGCTTTTTGGGTATCTATATTCCAAATCTGTACAGTTTTAAATGCTGATATGATAGATATTATTAGGTATATAACTTCTGAGATTTTATAATATTTCATATTTTATTGTTCTTGTGCAATTATTGTCCCTTCAATTCCTCCTGTTCTTAAAATACTAAACGCTTTATTCGCATCTAATTTCACCCCAGAAACATTATATAAGGAATCTTTAAATGTAAAAGGATTGTCAGTGAAAATCCATTCTGTTTTGGCATCCCAATATAATTGATCAGTTTTTAATATTGAGCCGTCATGCGTTTCTAATTTCACATTGCTGTTTAAACTTAATAGTTTTGTGTCATTGTATAGTACTCCATAGTCTGCAGTAATATAATTTGCATTTCCCTTTTCATCAAAAAATGTAATTTCTAATCCTTCGGGAAATTCAGAATATTTCAAAGATAAATTTGAATAATCACGGTGTTCTTGTGCAATTAAAATAGCTTTAGTTACCGTAGAATCTGTATAGGATATTTTAATATTATAACTAAGACCTATTGGATTTATGTTTATTTTATTAATCGTATTAATCGCTTCTTGACTAACATTATTATTACTGCATGAAATAGATAAGAATAAAATTCCTATAAGGATAGAAATTTTTTTCACACTAAACATTTTAAAGCTCAGGTACAGTTACACTACTGTTAATCCAACAAGTAAATTTGATTGTAGCCCCTTGATTTCCTTCAGTAAAAATATCTGTTTTATTTGGTGCACGTCCCATATAACTTTCAACTGTTTGATTTGCAGTTTTTTTCAATGAGCTATTTACAACACCCGCTTTTCTAGCCGTATTTGCCGCTAGCCAGTATACTGCTCTTTTATTAAATTGCGTATCTCCACAATCATTAGCACTACTCGCATATAGTTCTGCAATTAGTAAATATGAGGCTCCTAATGAAGGTTGAAATTTTAATGATCTTCTAGCATAATCTCTAGCTAAAGATTTTTTGCCTTGTTTTTTAAATTTCAAAGCAACTTTATAAAGATATTTGGCTTTTTTTCTAGAGTCTGTCTCCATCTTTATAGCTTCATTATAATACTTTATTGCCTCTTGATTTTTATTCTGTTTGTCTTTTAATACACCTAAGAAATATGCAGAATTTGCAGAAGGATCTTCGGTATGAACTATTTCTACAATTTGACTAAAGATTTTACTTTCAGTACACCCTTCTTCTTCTAAATTTTTGGCAGATCTTCTTAGCCAAGTTATATTGTGTTTATTCTCTTCTAAGCCAGACTGGTATAAAGGAATTAACGTTTCGCAAGTAGCTTCTTTTGCTACTAATTTATGGAGATTTTTTTCAAAAATAGAGTATGCTTTTGTGTTTTTACTATAAGCTTTTTTAAGTTTTACTTCTCTTGTCGTAAGTGGAGTGCCTTCCGCTTCTTTTTTAAGTAGTGCATCTAACCTTTTCCCTAAATTATTTTCTTCTAGTTCTAATTTTTCTAGAAGTTCTTCATATTTTTCTACAAGTTTCTTTAAAGAAGCATCTTTATCCTTTTCTTTATACAATAG
Source organism: Flavobacteriaceae bacterium (assembly GCA_023558315.1). GTDB lineage: Bacteria > Bacteroidota > Bacteroidia > Flavobacteriales > Flavobacteriaceae > JAMJVX01. Next base: position 10,239 of record JAMJVX010000035.1, on the reverse strand, counting down.
ATATAAAACTTTAAAATATTCATAAATGAATTTTGGATTTGTAAAACTATTTGCGTCTTTTGTAAATGCTTCCTCAAACGTATTGTATATTTCCTTATTGGTTCCATATTTGTATGTATACATCATATGGGCTTTGTCACTAAGTAAAGCACCAGTATTATTTTTTCCTCTTTTATCATTTGGAAAATTAGCTAACCATAAATCATATAAATTGATTAAATCAGAAGTAAATTGATTTTTTTCCTCTTCAGAGGTAGCGTTTTTAATTTTAAACTCCAATATTTTTTCACCATAGGTGTATGTTGCAGTATTTAGTGACGGACAATTTTCTTTTACATATAACCAAGGTTCATAAGCTTTGCCATAATCTTTAACTTTAGCAAGTTCCGCAAAAATTGAAAGATTGTTTGTACACTCTTCATTATCTTGAGCTATTAGCGTATTAAATTGAAATAAAGTAAATAATGTGATTAAAAAATATTGATAGTATTTAGTTTTCATAATATAAATTGTTTTAGTTGTACTTTCTTTTAAGAAACCATATATCATTTAACGAAAGACCGATAAGGATATTATAATAAGTTTCTTGTATTAAATTATTATTGGTAGTTCCTCTTTGTCCTAATTCCGCACCTATATTAAAGTTGGAGGAACGCGATAAAGGAAAGGGAAGGCTTAATCCCATAGTAATTCCATAATTACTTATAGCTTGATTTGAGACTGTAAATCCAGTATTTTCTACAAAACTACCTATCATGTAATTAATTTTTTTATAATATTTAGAAATACTATTGTGTGTAGGAACATATTTTGCGCCAAAAGATATCTTATCTTTTTTACCGTAAGAAATATTGGGTAATGAAATAAATTTATTGTTAAAATTACTCATGTCAGACATTGAATATTGCGTTCCTATAAACCATTGGGAGGACTTCAAACCTATACCAAATGATAAATTTTGCGGCAAAGATAATTCAGTTTTATTTAAATCCAAATTTTCTAAATCAATAATTATTTGTTCAGCAGTAGCAAAACTAGCAGTAGAAGAAGAGCTGATAACCCTTTCATTGAATGAATTTAAGGAATACGCTGGGTCAAAGGAAATCATGCTATTTATTGACCATTGATTGGCAATTTTCGTTTTGTAATTTAGAGAAAACCTATAATTTAATCCCCCAACATTAGAGGTATTACGTTCTAAAATAAATCTCTCAATGTTTTCTATTGTTTGTAAATTATCATAATTTATATTTCCAAAATTATAATTCACAGTTGCCCCAAGTGACAAGTTTTTTAATAAATTGAACCCTAAAGAAAAATATACTTTATTAATTCCACCATTTCCAGCTATTGATTTAAAAATAGTACTAGCGGATTCACTCTCAGTAGCTTCTCTCACACCAAATCCTACGGATGTTGAGGCAACAATTCCAAATCCAAAACCAAATTTTTTAGTGGGAATACCAATAGCGATAAAATTAGGTGCAGTAGCCGAATTATTTTCCTTGTCAGAACTAGTCTCTATATTATTTAACGTATGATGAGCTCCTAAAGAATACGTGATTTCTTTTAAATTAGCATAAGAAGAGGGGTTGTTAATGTTTACATGAATTGAGTCTGTTAATACATCAAGCCCTCCTGTAAATCTGTTTAGCATATTACCCTTAAAAGTTTCTTCCCCTAAGCCATAGAAAGAGTAGGGAGAACTTGAAGTTCTCTGTCCATAAGAATACAGACAAATTAAAATGAGAGGGAGGAAAAGGATTGTTTTATTTATTCTCATTTATAAACTACGATTTATTCATTTTTAAAATATAGTTCAAACCATGTGCTAAAAAGTCTGGATAATGGATAGTGTTTTTAACATACTTTTCTATTTTTTTACTATCTCCCCCCGTCAATATAATTTTAAGCGCATCATATTTTTTCAAATAACTTTTAATTTGCCCATTTATTTCATGTAAAACATTATTAAAAACACCCACTTGAATAGATTCTTCAGTGTTTTCGCCAATATTATTTTCCTTTTTTTTAAGTATAGATACTAAAGGTAAATTTGATGTAAATTGTTCCAAACTTTTATATCTCATTTTTAATCCGGGGGAAATAGCTCCTCCTCTATAATTACTTTGCGAATCCATAAAATCGTAAGTAATACATGTGCCTACGTCTATAACTAAAACATTTTCTTTTGGATAATTTAACGTTGCTGCTGCCATAAGCCCTATTCTATCTTGTCCTAGCGTATTTGGTGTTTTATATAAATTATTAAATGGATATTTCGCTTTTTTAAAATCTAAAATTAACGAATTTGCAAATATAGTAGGTATAATTGAAAAATCACTTTTTTTGACACTTGAATATAAAATCCCATCTATTACTGTATATTTTTTTGCTATTTTTTTAAGTCCATATTTTAATGTAGTTTTAATCTTGTTCTTTTCAATAATTTCATCATTGAAAAAAATATAATATTTAGTTGAGGTATTCCCTATATCTAAAACTAAATGGATTTTATTTTTATTTAAATTCAAAATATTTTTTATTTTAATAAAAAAGATATTATTTTTGCCACCTTTTTAAAAGGGTACCTTAGCTCAGTTGGTAGAGCAAAGGACTGAAAATCCTTGTGTCCCTGGTTCGATTCCTGGAGGTACCACTTTTTTTACTTTAATTTTTTTAACTCTTCAAAATTAGGCGGAATAGTAATTCCGCGAATATTCGCTTCAGAATTTATCTTTTCATTCTTTTTTTGTAAATCACTCGTCAATATTTGATTGTTTCTTCGCTCAGTTGGAGCATTTAACTTTTCAGCCTTTTCAAATTCTATCACATTTTTCAGAATATCTTCAGGCAAATCGTTTTTACATTTAATCAATAACTCAATAAAGTGATTGGCGAAAAATTGATCTATTTGTATTTTTCGCTTGGTAGTGTGCGCAAATTTCCCAATAATTCTACAAATATTGTCTCGTTCATCGGGACTTAATTTATCTGCAAACTCATATTCCTCAATTTTTTGTAACGATAAAATAATAGGTTCAAGAGAATCAGAAGTAATAATAAAAACGTTATAACTTCCCATATTATATGCAGTCTGGGTTATAGTATGTATGGCATTTGAAGGAATAACTAAAAAAATGTCTTTTTTAACATTATTTAAAGAGGCGTATTTTTTTAGTTGTTCGGTTTGTGTTTTTATGTAGGTTGGAAAGTTTTGTAAATTATCATTGGCTGGAGATTTAGCGTCAAATATGATGTATTCATCAGCAATTTCAATAATATTATCAGGTTTCAACCTTTCAAAAGGAGATTTATCAAGATGATTTATTGTGTGTTTTTGGCAAATGAGTTTTATATTTTCATTTACATTTTTTTCATGCTCCGCCCATTGTTTTTTCATTTTATCAAAATGCGCTTCTTTCTCTAAAACTCTATCATCTTCTATTTTTTGCTGTCTATTTTTTAAATCTTGACTCGCTTGATTTAAATGCGCTACTTTATCATTATAGCGTTTTTCTTTTTCTTCGTCATTAGATTTTAATTCTGTTAATTCACGTTGTAAATTTTGAATTTGTTGTAATTGGTGCTCCATTTTAGTCCTATCAGAAAAATCTTTTTTTTCTAATTCTGCCATTCGTTTTTCTAGCTCTTCGTTTCGAATTTTAATTTCACGAAGTTCCAAAATTTCTTTCTTTAAAAACTCAAACTCATTATTTGCATCGTAGCTCAGTTTTTGTATTTTATTCCATTTAAATACCCGTTGCCAAAAAGAAATTATTTTTATTTCTTTGAAAAAGTCAATTAGAACATCCATATATAAATCTTAAAAAGGCAACAAAAATACTATAATTTATGGATTAGAATTTGTTTTATTGAAAGTTAAGAGGAAGAATTATCCAACAAATCAGGACGTTTTAATTTTGTTAATTCTACCGATTGTTGCTCTCTCCATTCCTCAATTTTTTTAGTATTCCCAGAGGTAAGTATTGAAGGAACTTTCCATGAATTATACGCTTCTGGGCGCGTATATAAAGGAGGGGCTATTAGATTGTCTTGAAAACTATCTGACAGTGCAGCGCTTTCATCTCCCAATACTCCGGGAATAAGTCTAATTATAGAATCACAAAAAACCAATGCGGCTATTTCTCCACCAGTTAATACATAATCTCCTATAGAAATTTCTTTTGTGATTATATGGTCTCTAATTCTTTGGTCAATTCCTTTATAATGCCCACATAATAAAATGATATTTTTTTTGAGGGAAAAAGTATTGGCGATTTTTTGATTGAGTTTTTCTCCATCTGGCGCTAAGTAAATAATGTCATCATAGTCTCTTTGCTTTTTTAACGCACGAATACACTTATCAATGGGTTCAATCATCATTACCATTCCTGCGCCACCCCCATAGGCGTAGTCATCTACTTGTTTGTATTTATTAGCGCTATAATCTCTAATATCATGATAATTTACAGACACTTTATTTTTATCAATGGCTCTTTTTAAAATGGAATAATTAAAAGAATTTTCCAAGAAGGTAGGAAAAAGAGTAAGAATATCTATTCGCATTTATTTTGTATTAAGTGTAGTTTTAAAATACAAAGGTACTTTTCTTTCCTTCTGGACTGACAAAAGTGATACTTGATATTTCTCTTAAGCTAACATTTTCCAAATCTTGAATACTTTTAATGGGTGTATTATTTATGGAATAAATGAGATAATCTTCTCTAATTTCTGTACGTTGGATTAATCGTTCATTATTCATTTGAGTAATTTTCACCCCACTCTTTACATTATATTTTTTGTATTCTTTAGATTTTATATCCATCAGCTGCATCCCCCAAAAATAGGTATAGTTAATTTTTTTGAGGAGCACATTTATTTCTTTTTCAGCATCCTCTCGGATAATTGTAATTTTTACATTGTTACCCGGTCTTTTCGTACTGAGATATCCGCTCATATCAGCAAATTTATTTATGGTAACATCGTCAATTGCTACGATAATGTCGCCTTTTTCAATCCCAGCCTCTTTTGCACCCATATCTTCTTGGACATTTGCGACATAAAAGCCTGTAGTGTTTTCAATATTCAACCTTTCAGCGAGGGCAGAGTTGAGCGCTTGCCCAGTCACTCCTAATAATCCTTTTTGAACATTTCCATATTCCATGATATCTTCAAAAACTTTTCTAGCAATATTACTCGGCACGGCAAAGGAATACCCTACATAAGCGCCTGTATAGGAACCAATGGCAGTATTTATACCAATGAGTTCTCCTCTGACGTTTACAAGAGCACCGCCACTATTTCCACTATTAACCGCCGCATCTGTTTGAATAAAAGATTGGTTTTTATTATCTGTTTCATCCAAATCTCTTGATTTTGCACTAATTATCCCTGCGGTGACTGTAGAGTTAAGATTAAAGGGATTTCCTACGGCGAGTACCCATTCGCCAATTTGAGTTTGGTCAGAATTTCCAAAATAGATATATTCTAAGTTATCAGAGGTATTAATTTTTAGTACTGCAATATCTGTGGCGGCATCTGTACCAATGAGTTCGGCTTGATACGTTTTGTTTTCGTTTGTGGTAATTTCAATACTATTTGCATTTTCTATTACGTGATTGTTTGTAATTATATATCCATCTGGAGAAACGATTACGCCAGAACCCGTACCCACTCTTTCGTATTCTTGAGGAGCGCTTCCATATAAAAAATCAAAAATAGAACCTGTATTAGATGCGGTACTGGTATTTTTAACGTGCACTACCGCATTTACTGTTTTTGTAGCAGCGGATATAAAATTTACTTCATTTTCAATTCCATTTGTGCTAAAAGCGGCAGTATTGTAATTTGTAGTTACTAGGTTTACTTTCTTATCGCTTGAAGAAACTATGAGTTTGTCTTTAATTATAAAATAAAAAACAAATGCCCCAATGAGCGCACTTAATAATGAGAGGATTGAAATTTTTAGGTTTTTCTTTAGTGTATTCATATTTTTCTTATTTATTTGCAAATTAATACTCATTTAGATAATCGATAGTATTCAAGGTTTAAATTATAAAATGAAAATACCATTTTTTAAATATCACGGGACGGGCAACGATTTTATTATCATTGATAATAGAGAGGAAAATATTTCATTAGGTCAAATGCAAATTCAAGAAATGTGTGACCGTCATTTTGGTATTGGTGCTGATGGGTTAATCCTACTTCAAAATTCTACTAAAGCGGATTTTAAAATGGTCTATTATAATAAAGACGGATTGGAGGGTTCGCTATGCGGGAATGGGGGGCGATGTATTGTGGCTTTTGCTAAGTCATTACATATATTTGAAACGGAAACAAAATTTGAAGCGGTAGATGGCATACACGAGGCGGCTATTTCTTCTATTGGCGTAAAATTAAAAATGAACGATGTGTCTGATATCTCTATTTTTGAAACGCACACTTTTATAGATACAGGTTCTCCACATCATGTAGAGTGGGTAGTAAACATTGAAAATTTAGATATCGTTTCTTTTGGGAGACAAATTGCGCATAATTCCACCTACGGAAAAAAAGGCTCCAATGTGAATTTTGTAGAGAAAAAAGGGAGTACATTTACCATTAGAACGTATGAAAGAGGGGTGGAGGATGAAACTTTTTCGTGTGGGACAGGAGCTGTAGCCGCTGCTTTATCATTAAAAGCTGTACAAAAAACGAATGAAAACAAAGTTGAGTTACATACGAAAGGAGGGACGTTGAAAGTGTCTTTCGTTGAAACAGAAAAAGAAAAGTTTAATAACATATATTTAGAAGGACCTACAGAAGAAGTGTTTTCTGGAACTATCTCTATCTAACATTAAAAAATAAAAATAATGTATCTAAAAAGAATAATTGTCATCATCCTATTTATAGGGATAGGAATAGGGAGTTTTTTTACCTATAATTTTTACACAACCTTTTTTAAAGAAAATACCGCCTTTGAAACAAAAGATGTAATTGTCTATATCCCCACGGATGTGGATTTTGGAAAATTAATTACCATCATTGGACCTTATGTGAAATCAAAAAAGACTTTTGTGGTTGCAGCTCAAAAAAAAGGGTATGACAGAAGAATAAAGTCTGGAAAATATAGAATCGTAAAGGGTATGACGAATAATGATATCGTAAATACGTTGCGCTCTTCAAACACTTATGTCCGTCTTATATTTAACAATCAAGAGCGCTTGCAAAATTTAGCGCATAGAATTTCTACGCAAATAGAGGCAGATAGTTTGTCACTTATTCGCGCCTTTTTAGATACTGATTTTTTAGCCAAAAATGGATTTGATACGGAAAATGCGATGTCAATGTACATATCAAATACCTATAACTTTTTTTGGAACACATCCGCCACTATGTTTAGGGATAGGATGTTAAAAGAATATCATAATTTTTGGAATCAGTCACGATTAGCAAAAGCAGAAAAAATAGGGCTAACTCCACAAGAGGTATATATTTTAGCGTCTATTGTCACTAAAGAAACCAACAAAAGAGATGAGCAACCGAGAGTAGCGGGGGTGTATTTGAATCGCTTAAAAAAACGGATGAGATTGCAGGCTGACCCCACAGTGATTTTTGCGCTAAAATTAAAAAACAACGATTTTAAACATATTAAAAGAGTATTGTACAAAGACTTAAAAGTAAATTCTAAGTACAACACCTATCTAAATAGAGGACTGCCTCCAGGGCCGATTACTATGCCAGATATTTCAGCCATTGAAGCGGTGCTAAATCCAGAAAAACACGCCTATTTATATTTTGTGTTAGACCCAGACAAAATGGGGTATCACGCTTTTTCAAAAACGCTAAAAGAACACAACATTAAAAAAGCTAAATTTACACGTTGGTTAAATAAAAATAGGATATATAGATAAAGATATTAAAAAAACCGCCCCATTTGGGGCGGTTTGAAAAAACAATGGAAATTAAGTTTTTCCTAAAAACAACTACCTGATAAAGTTTGAGTGTTGTCTTTTTGAACGTTATTAATTGTCTGCCCACTTGCAATTTGAATACAGGTCAAACTAGTATTACTTTTTACATTTAAACTACGCATTAAATTATTATTTGATACATCTAAACTCGTCAAGGAATTATTACTTACATTTAATTCAAATAAGTAAGTATTACTACTTACATCCAAACTCGTAAAGGAATTATTAGATACTTCATAATATCTCAAAGATGTATTACTACTGACATCTAAACTGGTCAAGGAATTATTAAATGCTTCAAAAGTTCTCAAAGCTGTATTACTACTGACATCTAAACTCGTCAAGGAATTACCAAATAGCAAAAAAACACTTAAAGCTGTATTACTACTGACGTCTAAACTCGTCAAGGAATTATAATTTACATATAACGCATTCAATAATGTATTATTATTTATATTAATATTTGTCAAGGAATTACCCCATACACTTAAACTAATCAAAGCTGTATTACTGCTGACATCAATATTCGTCAAGGAATTAGCAGATGCTTCTAAATTAGTCAAAGATGTATTACTATTGACATCAAGACTCATCAAGGTATTACCAACTGCCCTTAAATAAGTCAAAGCCGTATGACTACTTACATCCAAACTCGTCAAGGAATTATAATATACCCATAAACGAGTCAAAGCCGTATTATTACTAATATCAAGATTTGTTAAGGAATTAGAATATACCCCTAAAATAGTCAAAGCCGTATTATTACTTACATCTATACTTGTCAAGGAATTATTATTTGCCGCTAAAAAAGTCAAAACCGTATGACTACTCACATCTATACTTGTCAAGGAATTATTACCTACCGCTAAAAAAGTCAAAGATGTATTACTACTCAAATCTATGTTCCTCAAGGGATTACCACCCGACGTTAAAAAAGTCAATGCCGTATTACTACTAACATCTAGATTCATCAAGGAATTAACCCCTACCGATAAATAAGTCAAAGATGTATTACTGCTCACATCTATGCTCGTCAAGGAATTAAAACTTACATTTAAATAAATCAAAGACGTATTAGTAAATACATCCAAAGCGGTTAGGGAATTAAATTCTGTATTTAAATAAGTCAAAGACGTCAAATATCCTACGCCACTTAGAGTGGTTATGTTACTACTATTTGCAGCAATGTTTGTAACTCTTTCCAGCGCATCTTGTCTGATAGAGGTTCCAGATACGTCGCTATTGTTTACCTCACTATTTGCAATAATTAGGTTTCTAAAATTGGTGTCTGGGATATTAATAAATGGCGGCGGCGAAATGGTCATCGTAATTGTATAGGTTTGTATAGAATTATCTTGAGCGGTGACGGTGATGCTCTCTCCAGTTATATCCATTGTACCACCTTCGCTTTTGTTTGCAGTTGCGTTTGGTGAAAGTGTAAGGGTTTTTATTCTTACTTGGGTTGTATAAGGTAAAGCTGGAAATACAATATCTGTTCCGCTAATCGTACCATTATAATCTGTATTGTTTGCAGTGATGACAATTGAGGTGATACTATTTCCTGTTGTTGCAGGGGTTACAGATATATCCAAAGTATAGGTTTGTGTGCTGGTGTCTTGGGCGGTCACTACGATACTATCTCCAGTAACGGACACCGCATCGTTTACGTTTTTGTCTGTAGTAGCATTTGCAGATACGGTGAGCGATTTTATATTCGCTTGTGTAGTACCAAAAGGCAAAGAATTGAAGTTAATATTTGTTCCGCTAATCGTACCATTATAATCTGCATTGTTTGCACTAATCACTATTGCTGTGATGTTTTTCCCTGTGGTTGCAGGTTTTGTAGCAAGTGTTACCGTATAACTTTTTGTGTCACCATTTTCTGCGGTGACGACTATGGTGAATGGCGACCCTACAGTTATTTTATCTCCTACACTTTTATCCACATTGGCTTTGTTGGATATTTCCAGCGACTTTATCGTCACTTCAGTAGTCCCATAAGGGAGTTGTTCTGAAAAACTTACGGTCGTTCCATTTAGGGTGGCTATATAATCTTTGTCTGCGGTGACTACCAATTTCACAATTAGATTACCTGTTTCTTTTTCTGTTTCTGGTTTACATTGGATGTATAATAAACCAATGAGTAATAATGTAAGGGAGATAAGAAATTTTTTCATAAATTTTAATTTTTATCAAATATAGTTTTTATTTGGTTTAATTGTACTAATTCAAAATGATTTTTAACTAATTTCAATTATCCAGACATACTTCCGCATCTTCC
>JAMJVX010000034.1 GCA_023558315.1 Flavobacteriaceae bacterium | reverse complement strand
GGTACAGGAGATACCATTCTTACAACGAGTGCTATTAATGGAACCAGTGTCACGTTACAGTATGGTTCAGGAACTACAGGCGATAAAACAGCTTGGGCGATGAGTGGTAATTGTACAATGGTACGTGCTTCTACAGGTAGCAATCCAGTTACTGGGAATGTATTAGATTTAGAAGCCGTCCTATCTAAAGGAGGAGAAAGTTACACCAGACGTTTTAAAATTACGTTTGAGTAGATAAGTAAAGTTGTTTCATAATTGGAAGACCCTCACCTAAAACGGTGGGGGTTTTCTTTTTATTTATTTGAAAGGAGAAAGACTCTCAAAAAATAGCAATAAACTCCAAAAAGGATAGTGGACAAAGTTAGATGTAAGGGTTGTGTAGCAAATGGAAACGTAAAAATAGACATAATAGTCCCTAAGAGAATTTCAAACAGAAGGAGAGCGCAAACAAAATAATATTCTTTAAAATGGTATTTTTTTCTTCTCAATAAAACAAAAAGATAGGCATATCCAAACACGCAAACTAAAGCGGTTATTCTGTGTATTAAAAAGGGGCTAGATTCAAAAACTAATTCTTTATCAATATCTACAATTTCTCTAACTCGTGTCCCAATACCAATTTGAACCAGTATTATTCCTAAATTAAAAAGAGCTAATATTTTAAAGTGTAAAGGGATACTATATTTCTGAGGCTTGGGTTTTTGAATGAGAAAAACAAGGAGTGTAACGATTAGAATAGCGACTAGCATGTGTAAAGTTATTTTTGAAGGCAAAAGCACAGAGTCAACGACAACTTTGCCTAACCAGCCTTGGATACCCATCGCTATATTTACTAGCCAAGCGATGACAACAACACTCTTTTTTTCTCTCCAGAATCTAAATGAGAAAATCCCTAAAGCGAGAGTAGAAAAACCTGCTAAAACACCTAGTAAACGATTTAAGAATTCTATCCATGTATGTGTAGCATTGAATACAGCGTAGTCGTGTTTCTCATATTTTTTCCAATATATAGGGTTATATGTTTCAGAAGACGTAAAATCTTGTGAGGCGACTTTTAAGGATTCATTTAAAATAATTACTTGTCCTTTTTTGTACTCGTGTTTTGCTTTCCACTCTAATTGCGTTTTTTTAGTGGGTGGAATTAGGTACCCAAAACATTTAGGCCAATCTGGACACCCCATCCCACTTCCCGTCATTCGGACCGTACCTCCAGCCAAGATGACAAGAAACACAAGTGTAAGGGATAGATAAACGAGACGATTAAATTTTTTATTCATAGTATAAATTTTATTGTTTTAGTTAGAAACGTTTTCTAATGCCATCTTATAGGCACTTAAGCATTGTTTTCTACTTTCAGCATAGTCAATAATAGGGGATATATAATTATTTTTATCAAAATTAGGAATCCATTTTTTTATATAAATGTACTCTTTATCAAATTTTTTAACTTGTTCTATGGGATTAAAAATTCTAAAATATGGAGCGGCATCAGTGCCACATCCTGCGACCCATTGCCAATTGCCTACATTGCTAGCCATCTCGTAATCTAATAATTTTTCTGCAAAATAGCGTTCTCCCCACCTCCAATCTATTAATAGATTCTTACATAGAAAACTGCTTGTAATCATTCGGACACGGTTGTGCATTAGTCCAGTGCTATTTAATTCTTTCATTCCAGCATCTACTAGAGGAAAACCGGTGTTTCCCTCACACCATTTTTTAAAATGAGACTCATTATTTATGTACGGCACTTTTTCATATTTAGGCTTAAAACAGTTTTTTTCAATAGTAGGATGCGCCCATAGAAATTGCATAAAAAACTCTCTCCAAACTAATTCTTTGAGAAAGGTATTGTCTTTTTCTTGAAGTGCAATTTGTACCGCTTTTCGGACACTTATAGTCCCAAAACGCAAAGGAACGCTTAGCGAAGAAGTGTTTATTGATGGAAAATCTCTAGTTTTAGGGTATTTGGTTATAAAATCAGAAGTTAAATTAATTTTTTCAATAGATATAGACGAATCTTCAAACCCAATATCTTTAAGAGTTAGAGTGTGAACTGCTTTTGTATATAGGTTGCCCAACAAGGTTTCAGAAGGGACTATTTCAAGTTGCTTTTGAGTAAGGAGGGAACTCCATTTTTTAAAATAGGGAGTGTAGACGTAATAAGGGGTTTGATCTTCTTTTGTAATTTCATTTTTTTCAAATATGACGTGGTCTTTATATTTTTCAAATGTAATTTGCTTTGTGTTTAAATAGGTTTTAATTCTTACATCTCTTTCTTTTGCATAGGGCTCATAATCTTCATTAGCGATTACTTTACGTATGTTGAATTTTTGAGTGATTTGTTGAAATACTTCTTCAGGGGTGCCATAATAAAGGGCTACTTTAGCCTTGTAAGGGTTTAGTTTTTTGTTTATGTTTTGAAGACTCTGCATTATTAAACTCACACGCCTATCTTCTTTTTTTAAGGAACTTAGGATGTGCTTATCAAAAATAAAAAGGGGGAGTACTTTCTCTTTTCCCTTAAGCGCATGGTAAAGCCCCCTATTATCTTCAAGCCTAAGATCTCTGCGAAACCAAAAAATTGTGACTGTTTCTTTCTCCATTAAGCTACATAGGTTTGACAAGAGTGTCCTCTTTATTCTCAGTCAACGTTACTTTATAAGTAAAGGGCTGTTGTTTATATGTATAAAACAATATCGCCTCATTATCTTCTAAATTCCATTTAGAAAAAAGTTGTTTAGAAATGGAGTCCTTTTTTTTAGTTACATTGCTACCTCCTAAAAAAGAGACATTTTCTTCCTTAAAATTAAAATGAACGGAGTATAAAGTATACGTCTCATTTTTTTGTTTTATGCTTAATTTTTCTATTTTTCGTTGAAAAGCGATACTGTCAAGATGAAAAATAGTATCCTCTACTTCTATAAAAATATTTTTACCAAATCCGCCTTCTCTAACAGGAGATACCCAAGAGGTGTAATAACTATTTTTTACGTTAAAATCATGCGATTGTTGTAGAACAAATGAAAATAAAATAGCAGATAAAAAAATCATTATAAGTAGTTTATTTTTTAAAGAAAGCCATTTTATAGTCTGATTCTATTTTTCCTTTTTGAATAACCGATAATTTATTTTTTATTAAATCTTTTTTAAAAGGAGATAATTTATCTATAAAGAGTTTTCCCTCTAAATGGTCATATTCATGTTGGATAATTCTTGCAATAAGTCCATCAAATAATTCTTCATGTTCATTAAAATCTTCATCAAAATAATGCAATTTTATTTGCTCTTTTCTATCTATTTTATGAAATATAGCGGGAATACTTAGACACCCCTCTTCATATTTTACTATGGCTCCCTTTTCTTCTATAAGAGTAGGATTTATGAATACCTTTTTAAATTTTTCAAGCTTTTCACTTTCATTTGGGTTTGCTCTGTCTGATTTAGCAAAAGGGGAAGAGTCAACGATAAATATTCGTATAGATTTTCCTATTTGGGGTGCTGATAAACCTACTCCATTTGCGTTGTACATGGTTTCCCACATATTTTTAATAAGTGTGTCTAATTCTTTTGATTGCCCACTTATAGCGTTTGTTTTTTTTCTAAGAATAGGGTCTCCGTATGCAATAATTGGTAGTATCATGTTTTTGTTGTAAGGTGTTTTTGGTGTTCTAAATAGGATTGTAATATTAAAGTAGCACTTATCATATCTACTGTTTTTTTATTTCTTCTTTGCTGCTTTTTTGCGCCAAAATTTAGGAGTTCATTTTTGGCAATTTTTGAAGTAAATCGCTCGTCATATCTTTCCACATTAATATTTGGAAAGGTACGTTTAAAAACCGATATAAAATTGCGTATTTCTTTTTCTATGGGTGATGGCGTATTGTCTTTTTGTTTTGGAAGCCCTATGATTATTTTACTTACATCATTCCTTTTTTGAAAAGAGGTAAAGTACTCAAAAAAATGTTTATTTTCAACCGTAGTCACTCCAAAGGCAATATTATGGGAATTTTCAGTTTGGGCGATACCTATTTTTTTTATTCCATAATCTATACCAATAATAATCCCCATTTTTTTGTGCAAATATACTCTTTAAATAAAATATATTATAAATAATCATTCGCTATAACTAAAAATTGTATATATTTGCGCACTTAAATTTTATGAGAAAATCATGAAAAAAAGTGAAATAGTTTCTAAAATTTATCATAAAACAGGAATAGATAAAAGTGATATATCACAATCTATTGAGGCATTTATGGAAGAAATAAAGACTTCTCTAGTTGATGGCGAAAATGTTTATTTACGAGGGTTTGGCAGTTTTATTGTTAAAAAAAGAGCGGGAAAACTGGGAAGAAATATCTCAAAAAATATACCCGTGAATATACCGCCACATAATATACCTGCGTTTAAACCTGCTAAGGTCTTTTTAGAAAACGTGAAAGAAAAAGTACTTGTAAAATAAAAAAACAAACATTATTTACAAATTATGCCAAGCGGTAAAAAAAGAAAAAGAGCAAAAGTAGCAACACACAAGCGCAAAAAAAGAAGTCGAGCAAATCGCCATAAGAAAAAATAATATATTTATTTTATTCCTCTTTTTTAGAAACTATTTTATTGAAAAAATAAATGTTTAACAGATATATAGAAAGAATCTTCTTTCTGTATAAATTATGTAGTTTCTGTGAAAAAAGAATTGATTATAAAATGTGAAGAATCTATTATTGATTTCGCATTGTTGAATGAAGGTAGGTTAATAGAGCTTAACAAAAATATTGACAAGAATCAAGTAGGAGTAGGAGATATATTTTATGCGAAAATAAAAAAAGTCTCTTCGTCGTTAAATGCGGCTTTTGTAAATTTAAATTTAGACAAATTAGGATTTCTCCACTACTATGATTTAGGTCCTAAAGCGCTCTCTCACCTGATATTTTTTAAGCAAGTAAGATTAGGAGCAATCAAAGATTATTCCTTAGCAAATGTTATTTTAAAAGATGATATTTCTAAAGATGGGTCTGTAACCGATGTCTTAAAAACAGGGCAACCCATTTTAACACAAGTTGTTAAAGAGCCGATTTCAACGAAAGGACCTCGTGTAAGTACAGAATTATCTTTTGCGGGAAGGTATACTATTTTAGTGCCCTTTTCAGATAAAATTTCTATCTCAAGTAAAATAAAGGACGTTGAAGAGAGAAAAAGACTTAAACGACTTGTATTAACCGTAAAACCTAAAGGGTTTGGAGTTATTATTAGAACCGTTGCTAAAAATGTTAAGGTAGCTCAATTAGATAACGATTTAGCAAGCTTATATAACGCCTGGAAAAGGATGTGTGAACATATTGCTCAGAACGATGCAATACCCAACAAAATTTTAAGTGATAGCAATAGATACCTAAGTATTTTGAGAGACTCTTTAGACGAGTCATTTTCTGGCATTTATGTTGACAACAAGGATTTATATTCTGAGATTAAAGAATATATTAAATCCATTCTTCCAGAGCGAGAATCTATCGTTAAATATTACAATAAACCCATTCCTATTTTTGACCATTTTAAAGTGGATAGACAGATAAAATCTGCTTTTGGGAAATTTATCTCACTTAAAAAAGGCGCCTATCTAGTTATTGAGCATACTGAGGCGTTACACGTTATTGATGTAAATAGTGGAAATAGGACTAAGACTAGCAATCAAGAGGAAAATGCATTAGAAGTAAACCTTGGTGCAGCGACAGAAATAGCTAGACAATTGAGATTGAGAGATATGGGAGGGATAATTGTAGTTGATTTTATAGACATGGGGGTACGCGAAAACAGAGAGAAACTTTTTGAGCATTTAAAAACGGAAATGAACGATGATAGGGCGAAACATAAAATCCTTCCTCCTAGCCGATTTGGACTTATTCAGATAACTAGACAAAGAGTTAGACAAGAGACCGTTATTTCTACAAAAGAAAAAAATCCGAGTATTGCAGAAGAGGTAGATGCACCTATCACTTTGACTACTAAAATTGATAATGAACTGAGAAAATTTAAATCTAAACGGGTATTTATTCATACACATCCTTTTGTAGCAGCCTTTTTGACAAAAGGACTATTTACTTCAATTCGTAAAAAGTGGGCATCTAAACATAAAAAGAAGATTACAATTATACCCAGAGATTCTTTTGCTTATTTAGAATATACCCTTAAAGATAAGCCGTAAACTTTCTTTTTAAACGAGAGTATGAAATCTTCCCTTTTATTAGATGAACTACATAAAAAGGCGGCGAGATATTGTGCATATCAAGAAAGATGTCATCAAGAAGTAGTACAAAAGCTAAAACAATTGGGCGCAACTTCATTGATGATAGATATTATATTAACCTCTCTTATTCAAGATAAATTTCTCAACGAAACGCGTTTTGCCATTGCGTATGCTTCTGGAAAATTTTCTATTAAAAAATGGGGAAAACTTAAAATTGTTGGGGAGTTGAAAAAAAGAAATATTTCAGAAAAAAATATTGAAATAGCTCTAAACCAAATAGATGGGGAATCGTACTTAAATACATTTAACGAAATTGCCAATAAGAAAATAGCAGCATTAAAAGATAAATATTCTATTCAGGAACAGAAGTCAAAACTTAAATCGTTTTTAGTATATAAGGGTTGGGAATTTGAAAAAATCCATGAAAAAATCACAGAAGTATATTATTAAAGAGTACTTTTAATTTTTTAAAATTATGGAATACGGCAGTGTTTTTAGTATTTTCAAAATTGGAGTAGGCCCCTCTAGTTCTCATACTCTAGGTCCATGGATTGCTGCAAAAAAATTTGTTTCTTTATTAAAAGAGATTGATTATACCTCTATAGAAGTTTGTTTATACGGCTCTTTGTCCAAAACGGGAAAAGGGCATTGTACAGATATTGCGTTGGCATTAGGGCTACAAGGGTACAACCCCCAAACCATAGATACAGAAAAAATAGCTGAAATTATACAAAAAAATAAAACGGACAATTATATCTATGTTGACGCTAAAAAGGTTCCTTTTATTTGGAGTGAAAATATTTTATTTAAAAACAGAAAACACGAGGGACATCCTAATACGATGATATTTATTGCTAAGAATGGGCAAAAACAAGTTTTAAAGGAAACTTTTTTCTCCATAGGAGGAGGTTTTATTGAGCACCAAGGAGCACATATCTCAAAAACGAAGACCCAAAAAAACAAGATACCCTTTCGTATTAAAAAGGCAGCAGATTTATTAAAATATATAGATAGTACGCATACTAATATTTCTGATATTGTTTTGGAAAATGAGAGGAGTCAATATTCAGATGATGTTATCAAATCACAGCTAAGACTGATTTACGAAATCATGATTGATTGTGTATATAGCGGATGCAATAAAGAAGGAGTATTGCCGGGGGGATTAAACGTAAAACGACGCGCAAAACAAATTAATGATAGTTTGCTCTCTCAAAAAGAAAAAAACAAAGAACAATGGTTAGAAGCCATTAAAAAAACGAGCAATAAGAATTTTGATACTGTAAATAAGTGGATAAGCTGCTTTTCATTAGCGATTAACGAAGAAAATGCGAACTTAGGAAGGGTAGTAACTGCGCCTACTAACGGAGCGGCTGGAGTGATCCCTGCGGTGTTATTGTACTATCTTCTTTTTTGCGATAACTCTAACGAAAAAGGATACGAGTCTTTTTTACTTACCGCCGCACAAATAGGATTTTTATTTAAACAAGGAGCCACAATATCAGCTGCTTTAGGTGGATGTCAGGCAGAAATAGGAGTGTCTTCAGCGATGGCAGCGGCAGGACTTACTGAGGTATTAGGGGGTTCACCTAATCAAGCACTAATGGCAGCAGAAATTGCAATGGAACATCACTTGGGGATGACGTGTGACCCTATTGGAGGTCTCGTACAAATACCTTGTATAGAAAGAAATGCGATGGGGGCGATGAAAGCAATTACGGCGTCTACATTAGCACTCACTGGAGACCCTTTATACGCAAAGGTAGATTTAGACTCCATCATTAAAACAATGTGGAAAACCGCCCAAGATATGAATGTAAAATACAAGGAAACAGCGATGGGAGGATTAGCAATAAATGTTCCGATTAACGTTTCTGAGTGTTAAAATAATATTTTACTCTCTCTTTATTACAAAAGGACTATTTCTATGGCTATATATCGTACCCTGATGATCGTACTAAGTCAATGGAAAGAGGCTCATAATTGTAAACCCTTAATGCGTAGAGGAGCAAGACAAGTAGGTCGACGTTATATTCTACCTACTCATACTTATTCACTAGCGTATAGGCAAAATATCTTCCTGAAGCAGTAAATGGATCAAATTCTACTACCCACATCGTATTCCCATCAGACCAAATGTTATTGGGTTGTTGATTACTAGAGTGAAGGTTAAATTCTTTAGATTCATCCCTTGTTTTAGTTGTCAAATTATATGCATAAATTTTACTGTCCTGATTATCACTAACCCACATAGTTTCCCCATCAGACCATATCCCACGTGGGGCTACATTCCCAGCATCAGCTAAAGTGCTAAAATCTTTAGCAGTGTCTCTAGCTTTTGTCGCAAGATTATAAGCAAATATTTTCCCCTCGCCTTCTTCACTAACCCATAGAGTAGTTCCATCAGACCAAATGGCAAAAATGTCTGATCCACTTAAGTCAGCCTGATTAAATTCTTTTGCTAAATCTCTACTGCCACTAGACAAAGTATACGCATAAATTTTATCAGTGCTAAAACCAAATTGAGCAACCCATCTAGTTGTACCATCAGACCATATTCCACTAACAGCATTATTACCTGAATATAAATTAACGTCTTTAGAAGTATCTCTGGCTTTGGTATCTTTACGATAAGCGTACAATTTAGCATGATCTCCAACCCACATTGTGGTGCCATCAGACCATATAGAAACTGGTTGGGGGTATGTTTCATCTGAAGAAATGGTGAACTCTTGGCTTGTATCCCTTACTCCAGAAAATACTTTAAAGGTAAAGGAATATGTTTTTGTGGAGGCATCTTGTGCGGTAATGACCAAGGTTCTTCCATTTGTGATAGCTATGGTACCTCCCACATTGATACTTGTAGTTGCAAAATCGGAA
>JAMJVX010000033.1 GCA_023558315.1 Flavobacteriaceae bacterium | reverse complement strand
TAACCTGTATTTCTACGATGAATAGATGTATCTGGAAAGCGTGTTTTAATTTCTTTTTGAAATGATTTATCCGAAAGCATCTCAAATATTTGTCTTTCTATATTATGAAATCTATCATTCTCTTCAATTGAATTTATAGCCTTATTCCTGAAAGTATATTCACTCCCATCTGATAATATAGTTTTAATGGCAAGAACTTTATCTCTGGTCACACCATATTGTATTGAGGTACTGCCTGAGGAGTTATTCCCTACCATACCGCCAATAGTACAACGATTTGAAGTAGAAGTATTGGGTGCAAAAAACAAACCATACTCTTTAAGATATTTGTTTAACTCATCTCTAATTACTCCTGGCTGGACGATAACTGTTTTTTTTTCAATATCTAGGGAAACTATTTTTGTGAAATATTTTGAAATATCTACGACTAATCCTTCGCCAACACATTGTCCCGCTAAAGAAGTGCCTGCTGCTCTTGGAATAAGCCCAATTTTATTTGACGTTGCAAATGCAATAAGTTTTTTAATATCTGAATCTGTTTTAGGAAAAGCAACTCCAAGTGGCAATTTTCTGTAGACAGAGGCATCGGTAGCGTATAACATTTGATGTAATGAATCTGAATACAATTCACCATCTAAAGACTTTTGTAATTGAGCGATTTTTTCTTTCATTAACAGATTTTAAAAATACTAAAATGCTACCTTATTTTTAGTATCTTTGTAAGATAATTATCAAAAAGTAGAAAAAATAAAATTATATATATATGTTTTTCAAGCGTTTAGGATACTACTTATTCGGATTTAGTGTAGGTTTGATTTGTTTGCTTTTTTTCTTTAACAAAAAGAATACGCGATGTCATTACTTACCTGATTCTAGAGTAAAAAACGATTTACTTAAAAAAGAAATTAGATTTCAAGAAACGATTCTTCCTACTTATAGGGATAGTGTCTCAATTGTTAAATTTATTTTAAACAGTCGGGTGAATTTTAGTAAAAGCAAAACAAAGTTAGATTCATGTAAAATCTATCTCTTAGAGGATAAAAAACATAAAGACTTTAAGCAAATACAACTTAAAAACTGCAAAAGACATATTTACATTATAGAGGTAAAGTAATTTATCCTTTTATTAAACCTCTCCTTTTCATCTCCTTTTTTATTAATTCTAGCTCTCTAGTAGTTTGCCCTGCAATGGATGTATTTTCCTTTGCACGCCTTATGAGATAGGGTATCGTTTTTCTTATGGGCCCATAAGGAATATACTTGGCTATCTGATACCCTTCTTTGGCTAAATTAAAAGAAATAATATCACTCATTCCATAAAGTTGCGCAAACCATATATGTGGATGTGTCTTAGAAATCTTGTGCGTTGAGATATATTTTATTATTTCGAGAATGCTTTGTTCATTATGTGTTCCAAAATAAGCAGCTATTGTAGTTATATTTTCTAATATAAATTGCGCAGCAGCATTGTAATTTTCATCTGTATGCGCTTTATCTCTACATATAGGTGTTGGATAATTATTCTTTAAAGCTCTTTCATTTTCCTTCTCCATATAAGCGCCTCGCACTAACTTCACTCCTACTATATATTTTTCCTTCTTTGCTTGTTTAACTAATTCTTTTAAATATGCTAGCCTATCATGTCTGTACATTTGCACCGTAGTATAAATCCACGCTTCTTTTTTGTTATATTTCACCATTAAATCCTCTACTAACCCATCAATAGCATCTTGAATCCAACTTTCTTCTGCATCTATAAGCAGTTTGGTATTTGCTTTAATCGCCTCATCACAAGTAGCGATAAAACGTTCTTTAACTCTATTCCACTCCTCAGTTTCTATATTTGTTAATGTTTCTTTTTTATTAACTTTATGGTACAATTCAAATCTGCCATATCCAGTGGGTTTAAATACTACAAAAGGCATGTTTTCATTTCCTTTTGATAGGGAAATTGTCTCTAAAGTTTTCTGTAAACAATGATCAAATGATTTTTCCTTTTCTTCTCCTTCTATTGAATAATGTAGAACAGATTTAACTTTTTTGGAAGCTAATTTATTTACAACATTGAGTGAATCTTCTTCATTAATTCCCCCACAAAACTGATTAAAAATAGTGTTTCGAACTACTCTTTTAATTGGAAAATGTAGTGCAAAAGCCAATTGTGTTAAAACACCTCCAATTTTGACTAACGTAGGCTTTGACATGGTACGAAATAAAAAATAGGATTTTTGTAATTCCTTATTCGATTTAAGATCGAATGCAACCCTTGTATCTTTAAAACTTGTCATACTTTTTTTTACGCAAAATTAATTTATTTTTAATGTACATCTATATAAAATAAGAAAAAAGTATCTTTGCCATCATATGAAATCAACCTCAAATATATTCTATCATTCACAAAACCCAAGTGTATTAAATCAATTACTATCTAAAAAAATATATTCCTCTATTTTTATTTTAGTAGATACTAATACAGAACAACATTGCTTGCCATTATTTTTAAAAAACAATCCATTTACTCAATCATATAAGGTTATAAATATAGTTGATGGAGAAGAGCATAAAACATTGGATACGTGCCAATTAGTTTGGGATAAACTATTGAATGAAAATGCGGATAAACATAGTTTACTAATCAATTTAGGAGGAGGCGTAGTAACAGATTTGGGAGGGTTTGTCGCAGCAACTTATAAACGCGGAATAGATTTTATTCATGTTCCAACGACTTTACTTGCAATGGTAGATGCAGCTATTGGAGGGAAAACAGGCGTAGATTTTCAGTATTTAAAAAATCAAATAGGTGTGATAGTCAAC
>JAMJVX010000032.1 GCA_023558315.1 Flavobacteriaceae bacterium | reverse complement strand
TCATTAATTCTTTTTGTCTCTACTCCGTAAATCTCTGCTACATCACTATCTAAGATAACTTTGTGTTTTCTTATTTCTACAATAAAACTTGCTATATTTTTTCTCACTTCTTTAATTATTTACTTTTGTTTGCTTTTTTATAGTGTTAAAACTTTTTCCATAATTACTTCTTCCTCTATAACTATCTTACTTTTTTTAAAGCTAGTAAACTAGATTTTGATGGTTTCCTTTTATTCATCTTTATTCTATTTTTTACTAACCACCTTCAACTCTTCTTTTATTTGTTTTGCAGTCTGGTAGGCTTTTTCAATATCAGGATTTACAATCGTTACATGTCCCATTTTCCTGAAAGGTCGTGTTTCTTTTTTGCCATAAATATGTGGTGTTACACCAGACATATTTAATATTTTATCTATGTTTTGGTAATGTACTTGTCCTTTGTGTCCCTCCTCTCCTACTAAGTTTACCATAATGCCCGACATTTTAGAAGCGGTATCTCCCAAGGGTAAATTCAATACGGCTCTGATGTGCTGTTCAAACTGAGAAGTATACGCCGCTTCTATGCTATAGTGTCCACTATTATGGGGTCTTGGCGCCACTTCATTGACTAATATATCGCCCTTTTTTGTCAAAAATAACTCAATCGCTAAAAGACCTATATGCCCATAACTTTTTGACACTTTCTGAGCTACTTCAATTGCTTTTTCTTCTACTTTTTTATCAATTCTTGCTGGACAAATGAGATACTCCAACTGATTAGATTCTGGGTGAAACTCCATTTCAACCACAGGGTAGTTTTTCACCATTCCATCCTTATTTCTACAAAATATCACCGCTAATTCTAATCCTATATCTATTTTATCTTCAACTAAACATACCCCTTCTGGAAGTTGGTTTACCTCCTCAATATTTTTGATTACTTTAACCCCATAGCCGTCATATCCCATAGACGCCGCCTTCCAAATAAAAGGAAATGGTCTTTTATTTAGTTCAATGTCTTTTTTTAAATGTTGGATTGAATCGTAATTTATATAGGATGCAGTAGGTATTTCATTTTTTTGGTAAAAATCTTTTTGAACACATTTATTTTGTATCGTTCTCAATACATGGGGTTGTGGATATACTTTTACTCCCTCCTTTTCTAACTTTTCTAACGCTTCTATATTGACATTTTCTATTTCAATAGTAAGTACATCTACTTGTTTTCCAAATTGATATACCGTATCAAAATCCATTAAATCTCCTTCTTGAAATATATTACTCGCTAACTTAGAGGGAGCTTCTTTACTAGGGTCTAAAACATAGGTAGTAATATCCCACTTACGGGTAGTATATAATAGCATCTTTCCTAACTGTCCTCCTCCTAAAATACCTAATTTGAATGATGATGAAAAAAAATCCATATGCAACGATTAATTAAGCAAATATATAAATTTATTAATTGCTAATTTTAACTTATCTCAATTGTTCTTAATGTATTAGTCATTTTTTTTATAAATTGCGCTCCCTTAAAAAAAATACTCAAAAACTACAGATTTATGAAAAACACAAATACTTCAACACCCAAAGATATATTAGGTCACCCTAGAGGTCTTTTTTACTTATTTTTTGCCGAATTATGGGAGCGATTTAGCTTCTACGGAATGCGTGCATTACTTACCCTTTACATGGTCAATGTCATTTTTGAATCATTAGCCAGAAAGGATTTTGCGGCAGCCGCTGTCTATTCTGCGTACGGATCTTTAGTATATGCTTCTACGGTCATAGGCGGAAAAATATCTGATAGTATTTTGGGGTTACGAAACTCAATCTTATTAGGTGGGATTTTAATGTGTTTGGGACATTTCACTTTAGCTATTGAAAACAATTTATTCTTTTTCTTAGGTCTTGGTTTTATCGTAGTGGGTAATGGTTTTTTCAAACCTAATATTTCTACTTTTGTTGGA
>JAMJVX010000031.1 GCA_023558315.1 Flavobacteriaceae bacterium | reverse complement strand
CTGGCTTTGAGATTAGACAAGCGGGATGCTCCGCCTGTTTAGGGATGAACGAAGACAAAATACCCAAAGGCGAATATTGTGTCTCTACCTCTAACCGAAACTTTGAGGGACGACAAGGACAAGGCGCACGAACCCTATTGGCTAGCCCCCTTACCGCAGCCGCTACTGCCATTCGTGGAAAAATTGTGAGTGTTTAAGTTACTTTTATAAGTAAAGAATCAATAAAATTTTATAAAATAAGTTTTTTAAAAATAATTACTAATATGAGCACAACTATTAAAACTCACATAAAATATGACGGAAATTATCTTTCTGACCATACTATAGATTTAACCACATTAACAAACTCTTTATTAGGTTTATCTAGTTTAATACAAAATGCTAATGAAATTATAAATAGAAATGCGAAAACTAAAGTAAATATTCAAGTAAAAGCAGGGGTTGAACAAAATTGTTTTGAATTATGTATAATATTTAATTCTAATTTTATTGAACAAGTTAATTTACTATTTAAAGAAACAAGCTATTCTATAAAAGATATTTTAGAAATTTTAGGGTTATTAAGCGGAGAAGGTTTGTTTCCAAGCGTTTTAGATTTAATTAAAATATTTAAGGGGAAGAAATTAAGTAAAGATATAATAATAGAAGAGAATAAAGATAACGTAATTGTGCAAGGAGATAATAATACTATAAATATAAATAAAAATGTTTATAATACCTATCAAGACCCAAAATTCAGAAAACAAGGACAAAAATTCTTTTCACCCTTAGAGAATGAAGGAATAGAAAATATAGAAATTACAGATAAAAAAACAAATAATTCAAAAATAATTGAAGCAAAAGATTGCAATGATTATTTAAAATACAATATAGACAAAGAGGAGAAAGAAGAGTATGAACCAAATATATCAGTAAGGCATTTAGAAATAAATAAGCCAGAATTAGTTTATGATTCTAAAAATTGGACTTTTATACTTGCAGGTAAAAGAATAAATGTAGATATATCTAATACAAATATAGCAAAAGAAACTATAGATAGAGGAGAGATAAGAATAGGGGATACTTATCAAGTAGAATTAGAAGAAACAGAATATAAAACTGCCGCAGGTAAATTTAATATAAAGTATAAAATTACAAAAGTTTTAAAATTTATAAGAGGTAATAGACAAACAGATATAGAAAAAGATTCATAAAAACTTAAAAAGGTAATCAATATTAAAATTATGAGAAAATTTATCACACATAGTGGGACTGCGGTGCCACTACCTATAGAAAACATAGACACCGACCAAATAATTCCTGCGCGTTTTTTAAAAAGCACGGACAAAAAAGGTTTTGGCGAAAACTTGTTTAGAGATTGGCGCTATGAGATAGACGGAGAACAAAAACCAGACTTTATCCTCAATCAAGATACTTATAGCGGTGAAATCTTAGTGGCAGGGACTAACTTTGGTTGTGGCTCTAGCCGTGAACATGCCGCATGGGCGTTGGCAGACTACGGCTTTAAAGCCGTAATCTCTAGTTTTTTTGCGGATATATTCAAGGGAAACGCATTAAACAATGGACTATTACCTATCACAGTTAGCAAAGAGTTTTTAGCAGACGTATTTGCCGCGATGGAGCAAGACCCTAAAGTGTCTTTTACCATAGATTTAGAAAATCAAACGTTAAGCGTAGGGAAGGACTTACAGACGTCTTTTGAAATAGACCCCTACAAAAAGATGTGCTTGATGAAAGGCTATGATGATATAGACTATTTGGTGAGTAATAAAGACAAGATAGAAGCCTTTGAACGCACGCGTTCTCATTCATAAAAAGTAGAAATTTTATTCCCCTCTCAAAGTTTTAAAAAAAAAGTATCTTTGCATTCAATTATTTTTGAATGAAAGGGGTATTTAAGCATATTAGAGGAGATTTTTTTGGCGGTATCACCGCTGGAATTGTGTCTTTGCCTTCGGCATTAGCTTTTGGCGTGCAGTCAGGACTTGGCGCCGCTGCTGGATTATACAGTGCTATTTTTATCGGTTTTTTTGCGGCCTTGTTTGGGGGAACTTCTACCCAAATAAGTGGTCCTACCGCCCCCATGACCGTGGTTACTTCTGTTTTAGTGGCAGGAGTGATACAGTTTTATAACGGAAACTTTGAAAAAGCCCTACCTACCATAATATTTATATTTGTGCTCGCTGGATTAATCCAAATAGGGTTGGGAGCATTAAAAATAGGTAGTTTGATAAAATATATCCCTTATCCTGTGGTGTCGGGTTTTATGACTGGGATAGGGGTAATAATACTCATCACACAAATTTTTCCATTGATGGGATATAACCCCACAAAAGATTTAGAATTAGAACAAAAATATAAACCCTATGCAGAGGAGATTTTATTAGATAAAATTTTAAAAGAGAAAGCAGCCAAAGGGATATTGGTATTGGAAGATTATCAAGAAACCGTAGTACAAGGACAAAAATTTACTTCTGAAGATATTGACAATGAGACAAAAAGCATCATAGCCTCTAAAACAAAAGGCGTAAATGGAAGTCTTTTATATGCAAAAAATGCGATTAAGAATATCAATTTTACTGAGTTTATACTTACGTTATTGACAATAGGGTTGATTTATTTGTTTAAACGTTATCTACCCAAAATCCCTGCGCAAATTTTAGCCTTGGTAGTGGTATCTTTATCTGTTTATCTATTCCATGTAGATGCTGTACTTATACAAGACAGAAGCCCTATCCCAAGTGGGTTTCCAAAATTTCAATTGGGAATATTTAATCACTTTTCTTTCTCTAGTATCTATATGTTTATAGGTGCAGCCATCACTCTAGCAGGATTGGGTTCTATAGATTCTTTGCTCACTTCTGTGGTTTCAGACAATATTACCAAAACAAAACACAAAAGCAATAAAGAGTTAATAGGACAGGGAATAGGAAACACAATAGCGGCGCTTTTTGGAGGATTGCCAGGTGCTGGAGCGACTATTAGAACAGTGGTAAATATAAATAACGGAGGAAAAACAAAGATATCTGGAATGATACATAGCGTATTAATCTTGTTGGTATTGATTGCCTTAGGACCCATTGCATCTCAAATCCCTTTGAGCGTACTAGCAGGGATATTAATTACGGTGGGTATTGGAGTGATGGATTATAAAGGATTAAAAGCCCTTAGAAAAATACCCAAAACAGATGCGTTTATTCTGTTGTTAGTACTTGTAGTGACTGTATTTTTTGATTTAATTACAGCGGTTTTATTAGGATTGACTATTTCTTGTGTTTTATTTATGAAGTCAATGAGTAAAGCGACTAATTCAAGTACTGAAATAGCTAAAGTAGAAGGACATTCAGGAGTAAAAAAAATAGGGATAAAAGGGCCTTTGTTTTTTGGAATGGTCCAAGAATTTAAAGAATTAATAGAGCAAATACCAAAAGATACGAAGTACGTGATTATTAATATGACGGATGTTCCCTATATTGATCAATCAGGATTGTATGCCATAGAAGATAATATTTTAAGTTTAGAAGGGCAAAACATCCAAACATTGATGGTTGCGCCTCAAGAACAACCTGTTTTTTTGATGAAAAAAATAGACCTTATCCCATCATTGATGCCCAAGAAAAATATATTTAGTAGCGTTGAGGAGGCTAAGAAATTTATAGTAAGCAAATCAAATTAATTTTTTAGTAACGAATTTTCAAATGAATAAACCAACGAACCCAAAAGGCACTAGAGATTTTTCACCTAAAGAAGTGAAGAGGAGGGAGTATTTAAAAAATATTATAAAAGAGTCTGCGGAACTTATGGGTTTTGAACCTATAGAAACACCCGCATTTGAAAAATTAGAAACCTTATCTAATAAATATGGAGATGAGGGCGATAAATTACTTTTTAAAATCCTAAATAATGGAGACAAGCTAAAGAAGGCGGACATAGATGCGATTATCCAAGATAAATTAAAAAAATTTTCAGAATCAATTAGTGAAAAAGGGTTGCGGTATGATTTAACCATTCCATTGTCTCGCTATGTAGCTCAACATCAGCAGGATATAACTTTCCCTTTCAAGAGATATCAAATACAACCTGTATGGAGAGCAGATAGACCTCAAAAAGGGAGATACCAAGAATTTTATCAATGCGATGCGGATATTATAGGAGCTCCATCTCTTTTTCAAGAGGTTGAACTATTGCAATTGTACCATACAGTATTTAAAAGATTAGGGGCAAATGAAAAGGTTGTTTTAAAGATTAATAACAGAAAAATTATTAATGGAGTTTGTGAGGTGTTGGCTGTAGAAAATAAAATAGGTTTTATTAGAACGTTAGATAAGTTAGATAAGATTGGTATTGAAGGAATTAAGAGAGAGTTCCATTCACAAGGATTAGATGCGGAAAAAATATGTTCAGTAATAATTTTAGAAGGAAATAATATTGAACGTTTAGAAAAAATAAAAAAGTTTTTAATATCTAGCAAAGAGGGGCAAGAAGGAATAAATGAATTAGAATTTATCTTGAATATTTTAGGACTAACAGATAAAGATTTGAAGATTGAAGTAGATATGACTTTAGCAAGAGGATTGGATTATTATACGGGGACTATTTTTGAAGTCGTTCCAACAATTGAAGATGTATCAGGCTCTTTGGTCGCTGGGGGTAGGTATGATAATTTAGCGAGTAATTTTGGCTTGAATGCTTCAGGGTTTGGAATTTCGTTTGGTTTTGAAAGACTTTATTTGTTGATTGAATCGCTTAATTTATTTCCAAAGGAATTATCTGAAAACCTAATTGCGAAAGTGATGTTTACAAACTTTGATATCCCCAATGAAAAATACGGTGTTATTTATGAACAACTAGCGATAACAAGAGCAAAGGGGATAAAATCCATTTTTTATCCAAATGTGACTAAATTAAATAAGCAGTTGCAATATGCAAATCAAAAGAAGATACCTTATGTAATAATAATAGGGGAGGACGAATTCAAAAAAGATAGTTTTGTGTTAAAAAACATGCGTGAAGGAAATCAAAGTACGCATTCTTTGACAAAAATGTCAAATATTTTAGAAGATTTGAAAATAGCATCTATTTTTGCAAACTAAAAAAAAATAGAGAGGTGGCCGAGCGGTCGAAGGCGCACGCCTGGAAAGTGTGTATACGCCAAAAGCGTATCGAGGGTTCGAATCCCTTCCTCTCTGCTTTAATATATTTAATGTTCCTATATAACAGAAAAGTTATATTTTTGCATTCTTATTTTCACAAATAGTAATTTATCTAATGAAATCATTAATTAATCGTTCAGACTATTTAGGCGCATTGGCAAGTGCACTTTGTATCGTGCATTGTTTGGCAACCCCATTATTGTATGCCTATCAGTTACATATTATATCAAAAAAGGAAATTTCTGCTTGGTGGCAAAATCTTACGTATTTCTTTTTAGTTATATCTTTTATAGCGGTTTATTATTCTGTGAAAAATTCAGCAAATAAAGTAATGAAGATAGGATTATATGTAAATTGGTCATTCCTTTTTTTATTACTAATGAATGAGCAAATTCATTGGGTAGATTTTCCAGAATTATTTACATATACAGCTTCCTCAATGCTTATAATTTTACATATTTATAATCAAAAATATTGTAGATGTAAAGATGATAGTTGTTGTACACACGCCAATGAAAGAGTAAAAGAGAAATAAAATTAATCAGAAAATATGCTTTCTTATTTTTTTGTGTTTGATAATAAAAAAAAGTAGTATATTTGCCGTCTTAAAAAATTAATAGTGAATACACTTAGTTATAAAACAAAATCAGCGAACGACCAGACAGTAACGAAAA
The DNA here is from genome assembly GCA_023558315.1 of Flavobacteriaceae bacterium. Lineage (GTDB taxonomy): Bacteria > Bacteroidota > Bacteroidia > Flavobacteriales > Flavobacteriaceae > JAMJVX01. Next base: position 20,798 of record JAMJVX010000031.1, on the reverse strand, counting down.
ACTGGGTAGTTGTAGATGTAGCGGGTGAATCTATAGGTAGAGCATCTTCTAAAATCGCAAAATTATTAAGAGGAAAACACAAACCAGACTTTACGCCTCATGTAGATTGTGGAGAAAATGTAATTGTCATTAATGCCTCTAAAGTGACGCTTTCTGGAAAGAAGTGGGAGCAAAAACAATACATACACTATACTGGTTATCCCGGCGGACAAAGATCATTTAGTGCAAACCTACTTTTTAGCAAGTTTCCAGAAAGACTAATTGAAAAGTCAGTAAAAGGTATGCTACCAAAAAATAAGTTAGGAGCTAAAATTTTTAAAAATTTAAAAGTATTTGCTGATAGTACGCATAAATACAAAGAACTAAATCCAAAAGTAATCAATTTGAAAGAATTTAAATAATGGATAATAATACTATACATACTACGGGTAGACGTAAAACTTCGGTTGCTCGAATTTACTTTTCAAAGAAAAAAGGAAAAGTGCTTATTAATAATAAAGATTATAAAACATATTTTTCAACAGATATGTTGCAATATAAAATCCAACAACCTTTCTTATTGTTAGATGATTCAATAACTAAATACGACATAAAAGTAAATGTTGTAGGAGGTGGCGTTACAGGTCAAGCAGAAGCTATAAGGTTAGCTGTTTCAAAAGCATTATGTGAAATAGACGAGAAAAATAAAGAAATTCTAAAAGAAGAATCTTTACTGACAAGAGATTCAAGAATGGTTGAACGTAAAAAATACGGAAGAAAAAAAGCGAGAAAGAAATTCCAATTCTCTAAACGTTAATACAATACTATAAATTTAGTTTAGTATCTAAATAGAATTATTATAAAATTCTATTGACTAAAATATTAAGAAGGTAAACTAATTACAAAAAATATGGCAAATATAGATATCAAAGAATTATTACAGGCAGGAACTCATTTTGGGCATTTAACACATAAGTGGAATCCTAATATGGCCGAATATATTTATAAAGAATACAACGGAATTCATGTTATAAATTTATACAAAACAGTTTCTAAATTACAAAAAGCAAGTGAAGCATTAAAAAAAATTGCTACTTCTGGAGGAGTTATAATGTTTGTGGCTACAAAAAAACAAGCGCAAAAAATTGTATCAGAAAAAGCAGAATCAGTGAACATGCCATACGTAACTGAAAGATGGCTAGGAGGGATGCTTACGAATTTTTCAACTATTAGACGTTCAATTAAAAAAATGAATCGTATTGATGGAATGAAAAAAGACGGATCTTTTGATACGCTCTCAAAAAAAGAACAATTATTAAAAAATCGTTTAAAAATAAAATTAAAAAAGGTATTAGGTTCTATTGAGAATTTGAATAGATTGCCTTCTGCTCTTTTTATAGTAGATGTTAAAAAAGAACACATTGCAGTTAAGGAAGCTTTAAAATTAAAAATTCCAATTTTTGCTATGGTAGATACTAATTCTGATCCAAGTAAAATTGATTATCCTATTCCTGCAAATGACGATGCTTCAAAATCTATTGACAAAGTAGTAAGCGTAGTAACAACTTCTATAAAAGAAGGGTTAGACTTAAGGGTGCAAGAAAAAGAAAAGAAAGAAGAAAATGTATCGGAAAAAACTGAAGAAACGAAAAAAGTTGAAGATGTAAAGGCAGAGGAAAAAGCTCCAAAAAAAGAAGTAGTTAAAGAAGAAAAGCCGAAAACTGAAAAGAAAGAAGCTCCTAAGAAAAAAACTGAGGCTTCAAAAACTACTAAAACAGAAGAAAAAAAAGAGGTAAAGAAAGTCGCTAAGAAAGCTACGAGTGAAAAGCCTAAAGCGGATACTAAAAGTACAACAAAAGAAAAATAATAATTTTTAAAACAGTAAAAATGCAAATCAAAGCAGCAGAAGTAAATAGTTTAAGAAAGAAAACAGGAGCCGGAATGATGGATTGTAAAAAAGCTCTTGTTGAAGCAAATGGTGATTTAGAGAAAGCCGTAGAAATATTAAGAAAAAAAGGACAAAAAATAGCAGCTAATAGAGCAGATAGAGAATCTATGGAAGGAGTTGTACTTTCTTTCGTTAACGAGGCAAAGAATAAGGGAGTTGTTATTTCATTAAACTGTGAAACAGATTTTGTTGCTAAAAATGAAGACTTTATAAATTTAGCTACTGAGTTGTCTCAATTAGCAGTTAATTATAATTCTTTAGAAGAATTTAATAATGCTACCTATAAAGATGGAATTACTGTAGAAAAAAAATTAATTGAGCAAATTGGAGTTATTGGTGAAAAAATTGAAGTAAAATCATTCAAAGTGGTAGAAGCACCCTTTGTAGGAAGTTATATTCATCCAGGTAATCAAATTGCTACTTTAGTAGGTTTATCAAAAGGTGTAGCTGATGCAGCAGAGGCTGCTAAAAATGTAGCGATGCAAGTAGCAGCTATGAATCCAATAGCACTTGATGGTGATAGTGTAGATGCATCTATTGTTGAAAAAGAAGTAGAAATTGCAAAAGAGCAATTAAGAAAAGAAGGCAAACCAGAAGCTATGTTAGACAATATAGCAAAAGGAAAAATTAAAAGATTTTTTAAAGATAATACCTTGTTAAATCAAGATTATATCAAAGACAATAAACAAAGTGTAATACAGTACGTACAATCAATAGATAAAGAACTTACTGTTACGGCGTTTGAAAGAGTATCTTTAGCATCCTAATATTTAGGAGAATAAGTTAGCTGCTACTTCCTCTATTTTTTCACATAAGATTATTTCTATATCTAATTTCAAATTTGATATTTTACTAAATTTGGAAACGATAATCTTTTTAAATCCTATTTTATGTGCTTCTTGAATACGTTGGTCTATTTTTGATATAGGTCTTAATTCTCCAGACAAACCAATTTCAGCAGCAAAGCAAACCCCCTTTTTTAAAGGGATATCATAATTGCTTGAGAGAATAGCCATAACCACTGCTAAATCAATTGCAGGATCTTCTAAATTCATACCTCCAGTGATATTAAGAAAAACATCTTTAGTTGCTAATTTAAACTTTGCACGTTTTTCTAAAACTGCCAAAAGCATATTTAATCTCTTTACATTAAATCCTGTAGACGCTCGCTGTGGAGTACCATACACAGCACTACTAACTAAGGCTTGGATTTCAACCATTAAGACTCTAATACCTTCAATTGTCGCAGCAATTGCTTGTCCACTTAATTCACTATTTTTCTCAGAAATGAGCAGTTCACTAGGATTTTCTATATACCTCAATCCTCTATTATTCATTTCGTAAATACCTAGCTCTGAAGTAGAACCAAAACGATTTTTTTGCGCTCTTAAAATTCTGTATAAGTGATTGCTATCTCCTTCAAATTGCAATACGACATCCACCATATGTTCTACAATTTTTGGACCTGCAATTTGACCCTCTTTAGTAATATGTCCAACTATAAATATTGGAATGTTGGTTTCTTTTGCTAATTTAATTAATTCAGTGACACATCCCCTAATTTGTGAAACACTACCTGCTCCGCTTTCAATCTCTTGTGTATATAGTGTTTGTATTGAGTCAACAATTAATACGTCTGGATTTACCTTACTTAGATGCTTAAAAATGCGTTGTAAATTTGTTTCACTGATAATAAAGCAATTATCATTTGCTTCTGTGATTCGTTCTGCCCTTAGCTTAATTTGTTTTTGACTTTCTTCGCCAGATACGTAAAGTACTTTGTTTTTTAGTTGTAATGCCAATTGGAGTAAAAGAGTTGATTTCCCAATACCAGGTTCACCCCCTAATAAAATCATTGAGCCTGAAACGATACCTCCCCCTAAGACTCTATTTAATTCTGGATCATTAGTTATAATTCGAGATTCTAGCTGAATATCTATATCTTTTAGTTGTAGCGGGATGTTCTTTTGTTCTTTGCTTCGTGCAGGAATATCCCACTTCTTTTCTTCTTTTTTCTCAACTACTTCCTCCACAATAGTATTCCATTCTTTGCACGCATGGCATTGACCTTGCCACTTTGTATATTGTGTGCCACAATTTTGACAAAAAAAAGTAGTCTTTGCACTCATGTTCTACAAAAATAGAGGTTTGTATAAATAAGTTTAAGTAAATATGAAAAAATGTTATTTTTATCAAAATTTTAAATGCAAGACTTAAATACGTTAATAAAAAACATCCAAGATAAATTACAATCGGCAGCAACTCTTGAGACTAAAATATGGTTTGAAAACTATTTAAAGGGGGTTATCTCATATTATGGAGTAAAAACACCTCAAGTTAAAAGCATTGTTCACGTTTGGCGAAAAGAAAATGAGTTGATGCATAGAACTTTAGAGGAGCAATTAACGCTTTGTAAAAAGTTAATTTCTTTGAAATATGCAGAGGAAAAGTTTGCAGCTACACTTTATATACAACAGCACCTTGTAAAAAAGATAGATTTATCCTTGCTTTTAGATACAAGTGAGGAATTTTATTCAAAGGAGTACTTTTGGGATTGGAGTACTGCGGATTGGTTTACGGTGAGGGTATTGAGTGCAATTATTGCTAAAGATAGTAAGTCTATTGACCGAATTGCTTCATGGGCAGATAGTACTAGTTTATGGCAAAGAAGAGCAAGCATAGTAGCTTTACGAAAAGTGGTAAGCGAAAAAAAATATCATTCATTAATTGAAAAAGTGATTGATAAATTAGTGAATGATTCACAACGATTTATTCAAACGGGGATTGGATGGACACTTAGTGATTTGTCTAAAAAACACGCAACTGTAGCAACTCGATTTGTAGAAAAGCACTTTTCTTATTTTAGTGTAGAAGTGATAGATAGGCACACAAAATACCTGTCAAAACACAAGGAATGGAAGAAGTTAAAGAGAAATAAGTAAAGATTTGTTAAGATAGAGGTTCTCCATATAAATCAAAATCGGTAGCTTCTATAATTTTTAAATTAGTAAAGTCTGCTTGTTTTAAGTAATATTTTTTTGCGTCTACTAATACCTCATTATCAACGTCAGGGGAGTCTGCTTCTGTTCGAGCCACAAAATAATCTCCTTCTTTCCTATCCACAACACATTTAAAAGTTTTCCCTACCTTTTCTTGATTCTTTTCAAAAGATATTTCAGCTTGAATTTCCATAATTTCTTCAGCTCTTTTATCTTTTATTTCTTGTGGCACATTATCTTCTAATTGATAAGCAGTTGTGTTTTCTTCGTGACTATACGTAAAGCAACCTAATCTATCAAATCTCATTTTCTTTACCCAATTTTTGAGTTTTTGAAAATCTTCTTCCGTTTCTCCTGGATAGCCTACAATAAGTGTAGTTCGAATTGTAATATTTGGAATACTTTTTCTAAATTGTTGAATAAGTGCTGTAGTTTTTGCTTCTGTCGTACCTCTCCTCATCGATTTTAGTACAGAGTCAGAGATGTGCTGTAATGGAATATCAATATAATTACAAATTTTTGGTTCTTTTTGTATTACTTCTATGACATCCATAGGAAAACCAGTAGGGAAGGCGTAATGAAGTCTAATCCATTCTATTCCCTCTACTTTAGCAAGAGCACGTAACAAATCTGCTAAGGCTCTTTTTTTATAAATATCTAATCCATAATAGGTAGTGTCTTGAGCTATTAACAATAATTCTTTCACTCCCTTTTGAGCTAATGACTTAGCGCTGGCAACTAACTCTTCTAAGGGAAAAGAACGGTGCTTCCCTCTCATAAGGGGAATAGCACAAAAAGAACACGGTCTGTCACACCCTTCAGATATTTTCAAATAGGCATAATTTTTGGGAGTGGTAAGTAATCGCTCTCCTAATAATTCATGTTTGTAGTCTGCTCCTAAAGCCGCAAGTAATTCTGGAAGTTGTGAAGTTCCAAAATAGGAATCTACATTTTCTATATCTTTTTCTAAATCTTTCTTATAGCGTTCACTCAAACATCCAGTTACAAATACTTTGTCTATTTCCCCTTTTTCCTTTTTAACAACTTGTTCTAAAATTGTATTAATTGATTCTTCTTTAGCTTTTTCAATGAAACCACAAGTATTTACTACTACTATATTCCCTTTTTTCTCATGTTCCGCTTCAATATTATTTGCGTGAAGTTGTCCTAGAAGTACTTCAGAGTCATAGATGTTTTTTGAACACCCTAGGGTTATTATATTAATTTTATTCTGTGTGTTATATTTAGTGCGCATATATTGAAATACTAATTTGCAAAAAAAGAATTTATAAATGATTCTTTATCAAAAATCTGTAACTCTTCAATTTTCTCACCTACGCCAATATATTTTAATGGAATTTTTAACTCATCGCATATGCCTAATATTGCTCCTCCTTTTGCAGTGCCATCTAATTTTGTGATTGCTAAACTATCCACATTAATCACTTCCATAAACTTCTTTGCCTGGTTAAGTGTGTTTTGCCCAGAAGTGCCATCTAATATTAAAAGAGTTTCGTGGGGAGCATCATCAATTACTTTTCCCATCACCTTTTTTATTTTTGATAACTCATTCATTAAGTTTATGTTATTATGTAAACGACCCGCAGTATCTATAAAAATAATATCTGCATTTTCTTTTTTTCCTAATTCAAGAGCTTCATAAGTTACTGCAGCTGGGTCACTTCCAGCATTTTTTGCTACAATTAATGAATTTGTACGTGTCGCCCATGTTTGAAGTTGTTCAATAGCACCTGCTCTAAAGGTATCTGCGGCTCCTAATACAACTTTTTTACCGCCATTAGAAAACTTATATGCTAATTTCCCTATACTTGTCGTTTTTCCCGCTCCATTAACTCCAATCACCATTACTACATAGGGTTTATTTGATAGTTTGTCCTTAAATATGTTTTCTTGAATGCGAGACTGTGTCGGGATAATATTTAGTATTTCTTCACGTAAGACGCTCACTAAATCGTTGGAGGAAACATATTTTTCTTTAGCGATGCGGGCTTCTATCTGGTTTATTATTTTTAAAGTAGTATTTACTCCAACATCCGCGCTTATTAAAATTTCCTCTAGTTCATCTAATAAATCAGCGTCTACCTCGCTTTTTCCAACAATAGAAGTGGTTAATTTTGAAAAAAAAGATTTTTTAGATTTTTCTATTCCTTTTTCTAAACTTTCATTGTATTGTTTATTAAATAAGGAACGCAGGGTACTCATCTATATAGAGAAAAAGTGATAAGTATAAGTATTTTAGTAAAAGTTGGTTAACCTTTTAACCAATCATTGACCATATCTTGAGGAAGAATTCGCTCTACAAATACGTAATCCCCCTTTTTACCTTTCACCATTTTAATGGCTTTAGTTAATTTTTTAGATCCTGTTTGTAAAGTTGCTACAGATTTTTTTGCCATGATTATTTAATTTCTTTATGAACTGTGACTTTTTTCAAAATAGGATTAAATTTCTTTAGTGAAATCCTATCAGGGGTATTTTTTTTATTTTTTGTAGTAATGTAACGAGAAGTCCCGGGTTTTCCGCTCTCTTTATGTTCAGTGCATTCTAATATAACTTGCACACGATTTCCTTTTTTCTTTGCCATGGTTATTTATTTAAAATTACGCCTTTTTTTTCTGATTCTTTTAACACAGCACTAATCCCTTTTTTGTTAATGGTTTTTAACATTGAAGTAGTTACTTTTAAGGTAATCCATTTATTTTCTTCTGGAATGAAAAAACGTTTTTTTATAAGATTTAATTCAAAACGACGCTTTGTTTTTACATTGGATTTGGAGACACTATGCCCAAATAACGCTTTTTTTCCACTAAGTTCACATTTTTTTGACATCCTTTACAAAAATTTTGGGTGCAAAGATACTAATTTATTAGTCACAAAGCACATTAAAAATAAATTATTTCAAGTTGAATTGCTTTTTAATTGTATCTACATAATCTAATTTTTCCCATGTAAATAACTCTACCTCTTTTTCTAATACTCCGTTGTAGGGACAGTTAAAAGTTTTTTTGACTATTCGTGGCATTCTTCCCATATGCCCATAACTCGCTGTTTCTAAATACATAGGATTGCATAGTTTTAACCGCTCTTGAATTCCAAAAGGGGTCATGTCAAATAAAAGTTTTAATGTTTCACTTATTTCACTATCTGTGAAAGGGACTTTTGCAGTACCATAAGTGTTGATTAATATAGAGATAGGTTCAGCAACCCCAATAGCATAACTTATTTGTACAAGGACTTCATCAGCTACCCCTGCAGCAACTAAATTTTTTGCGATATGTCTACACGCATAGGCGGCACTTCTATCTACTTTACTCGGATCTTTACCACTAAATGCGCCCCCACCATGAGCCCCCTTTCCACCATAGGTGTCTACTATTATTTTTCGACCCGTGAGGCCAGTATCTCCATGAGGACCTCCAATTATGAATTTGCCCGTTGGGTTTATATGGTAAATAATAGTATCATTAAAAAGTGCCTGATTTTTTTTTGATAATTTAGAGACAACTTTTGGGATAAGAATAGATTTGATATCTTGTTTTATTTTTGATAACATTTTATCATCTGTATCAAAATTATCGTGCTGAGTTGAAATGACAATGGAGTGGATTTTTTTAGGATTATTTTCATTATCGTATTCAATAGTCACCTGAGATTTTGCATCTGGACGTAAATAGCTTATTTCCTTTCCTTCTTTTCTAAGTAACGCAAGTTCTTTTAGTATCCTGTGTGATAAATCTAGCGCTAAAGGCATGTAATTATCTGTTTCATTACTTGCGTAGCCAAACATCATTCCTTGATCTCCAGCGCCTTGTAATTTTTTTTCTTTTTTATCTACTCCCTGGTTTATATCTTGTGATTGTTCATGCAATAGGGAAATTATGCCACAAGAGTCTCCATTAAATTTGTAGTCATTTTTTACATATCCTATTTTATTGACAATCTCTCTGACGATTTGTTGTGTATCAAGATAAATTTTGCTTTTTACTTCTCCAGCTAAAACTACTTGCCCTGTAGTTACTAAAGTTTCACATGCTACTTTACTTGTAGGGTCAAAAGCCAGAAAAGAATCTAGGATTCCATCACTAATTTGGTCGGCAATTTTATCTGGATGCCCTTCGCTCACAGATTCTGAGGTAAATAAATATGACATAAATGTATTAGAAAATTAATTTGCAAAAATAAAATATTTACTAATAGATTATATCTATATTTGCGACTTTATATAAAGAAATGTATATAGCTATTGCAGGAAATATTGGTTCAGGAAAAACTACCTTAGCAAAATACTTAGCAAAACATTACGGTTGGGAGGCATATTACGAGTCGTTAATTAAAAATCCGTATATAGAAGATTTTTATAATGATATGAACAAATGGTCTTTTAATTTACAAGTGTATTTCCTTATTAATCGATTTAATTATTTATTAAAAATAAAAGAGGAACACGAAAATATTATCCAAGATAGAACGGTTTACGAAGATTTATATGTGTTTGCAACTAGCTTATTCAAATCAGGTCTATTATCCGAAACAGATTTTAATACCTATAAATCCTTATTTATATTTATGGAGCGATTTATAGAAGGTCCAGATATTATAATTTATTTGCAAAGTGATGTAAAGAATTTAATTAAACAAATTCACTTAAGAGGTCGTCCCTATGAATTGAACATTAAAGAAAATTATTTGGAGGGGTTAAACAAATATTACGACAAATGGATAAACTCCTATGATTCAAAAAAGATACTTAAAATAGATATAGCAGAGTATAATTTTGTAGATAAAGAAGAAGACTTTCAGAAAATAGTTACTTTACTGGATAAGAAGATAGCATCATTAGGAAAGTAATAATGCAGATTTTTCTTGCTTCTCAAATTCTTTTTTGATATAATTTTCTGTAATTGTTAATGTTTTTTTATTTGAACCCGGGTAAGAAAACATCGCATCGCTTAATATTTTTTCACATAATGAGCGTAACCCTCTTGCCCCTAAATTATATTCAATTGCTTTTTTAACTATGATATCTAGCGCTTCTTCTTTAATAGATAATTTGATGCCGTCAATTTCAAATAGCTTTATATACTGTTTAATTATTGCATTTTTTGGTTCTAAGAGAATTCGTTTTAACTCTTTGGCAGTTAGAGTATTCATATAAGAAAACACAGGCATTCTACCTATTATTTCAGGAATTAGTCCAAACGATTTTAAATCTTTAGGATTTATATATTTTAAAACGGTTTCTTCTTGTTTATTAAAGGCCTTATTTTTTTCTGTAGCTTTATACCCAATTGATTTCAAATTAAGGCGTTTGTATATTATTTTTTCAATTCCATCAAATGCCCCTCCAGCAATAAATAAAATATTTTCTGTATTTATTTTTACAAAATCTTGGTCTGGGTGTTTTCTTCCCCCTTTTGGAGGCACATTAATTGTGCTGCCTTCCAATAATTTTAAAAGGGCTTGCTGAACTCCTTCCCCAGATACATCTCTTGTGATTGAAGGATTGTCGCTTTTTCTAGCAATTTTATCTATTTCATCGATAAAAATAATTCCTCTTTCTGTTTTCTTTACATCGTATTCTGCAATTTGCAATAACTTTGATAAAATACTTTCGACATCTTCTCCAACATAACCCGCTTCCGTTAATACAGTAGCATCAACAATTGCTAATGGTACGTCTAGCATTTTTGCTAATGTTTGTACGAGTATTGTTTTTCCAGTCCCGGAAGGACCGATTAATAACACATTACTTTTCTGTATTTCTGTGTCGTTATTTTTCGCATCATTATAAAAAATTCTTTTATAATGATTGTACGTAGCAATAGATAACGTTTTTTTTGCTTCTTCTTGCCCAATAACATAGTCATCTAAAAAAGTTTTGATTTTTTGAGGAATAAAATTATTGAGATTATTTTGAGTAAAAGAGTTTGTATTAGTAGGCTTTTGAGAAGTATTTCCTTTTTCTTCCTCAATGACAATAGTATTTGCTTTAATAATACAATTATTACAAATATTTGCTTCTAAACCTGTAACGAGTATATCTGTTTCTGATTTTACTTTTCCACAAAAGGAACAATATAAATCATTGTTATCCATGGATTATTTTTTCTTTTCGGTTTCTTTCAAAACTTCATCAATCATTCCATAATCTTTAGCTTCTTTAGAAGTCATCCAATAATCTCTATCACTATCTTGATGTATTTTATCAACTTTTTGATTTGAATGTTTTGAGATTATTTCATATAATTCCTTTTTGATTTTTAGAATTTCACGTGCAGTAATTTCAATATCTGAAGCCTGTCCTTGAATTCCTCCAAGGGGTTGATGAATCATTACTCTAGCATGTGGAAGTGCAGAACGTTTATTTTTTGCGCCAGCGCATAGTAAAATAGCACTCATAGAAGCGGCCATTCCTGTACATATAGTAGCTACATCTGGTTCGATAAATTGCATCGTATCATAAATTCCTAATCCTGCATACACACTTCCGCCTGGGGAGTTTATGTATATCTGAATATCACTTGACGAATCTACACTTTGAAGAAACAGTAATTGTGCCTGAATTATATTGGCAGTGCTGTCATTAATTGCTGTGCCCAAAAATAAAATTCTATCCATCATTAATCTAGAAAAAACGTCCATTTGCGCTACATTTAGTTGTCTTTCTTCAATAATGTATGGTGTCATGCTGCTTACAATTTTATCGTAGTACATAGAGTTTACCCCATGTTTTTTTGTAGCAAAATTTTTAAATTCTTTATTGTAATCCATTGTTATTTTACTTTTGATTTATTTTTTTTATAAAATTATCATAACTGATTTTTTTCTTATCAGCGGAAATTTGTTCTTTAAAAAGACTAAGTATTTTAGTCATAAATAATTCTTGCTCTATTCTCTTTACTTCTTCTTTGTTTTGTAGAATATTTCTAGTAATATTATCCAATTCACTGTCGTTAGGCTCATCTCCTCTTCCCATACTTTGCAATTGTTTTTTTATTAATTCTTTAGTATGAGTAATTAATTCATCTTCAGTAGTTTTTAAATCATTTTTTATAACAATTTTTTCTTCAATTAATTGATAGCGGATATTTTCTTCTATGCTTGTCCATTGATTTGCTATATCGTCTTTTGCAGTTTGCTTTTCTTTGGCATTACTTATAATCCAATTCTTCAAAAACTCAGTAGGGATATTAAATTTACATTTGTTAATTAGTTTTTTCTTAACATCATTAAAAAAGAACATTTCAGTTTCTTTTTCTAACTGTATTTTTTTCTCTTTGTTTAAAAGCTCTTTCATTTTATCTAAAGAAGTAATTTTATCCTTTCCAAACAATTTATCAAAAAATTCTTGATTTAATTCTGCAGGAATTCTTTTATTTATTTTTTCAATAGTAATCGTAACTTTTGCTTTTTTGTCTTTTAAAAGGTCAGGGTTAGGCTTTTCAAATAAATGCGTGGTTCTTTGTTCATTTTTAAAAAAATCATGTAAGGGTAAAAGGATAGACTCACCTTTTTTGAGTTTTTTAATTTTATCAGCATAATTAATTTCTTCAACAGAGAAAAAAACATTTTCTTTATCAAGATGTAAATCTTTGTTTTTAAAATGAGCATAAACATATGATTGAGCCGTGATTGAATCTGTATCAACGGAATCTCCGTATCTTTCTTGGAGCATTTTTACATCTTTATCAATTAGTGCATCATTTATTTCTATATCGTAAAAAGGCACTTTTAAGGATTTAAGCTCCACTTCAAATTTAGGTTTTATTCCTATTTCAAATTCAAATGTGATTTCCTTAGATTCAATATTGAAGTCTTTAGTTTCAATGGGCAATGGATTCCCAATAATATCCAACTTTTGTTCTTCAATATAATTGGTTAAACTTTTTTGTAATAGTTTATTAATCTCTTCTATTTTCACCCCTTGATAATATCTCTTCTTCACAACTCCCATAGGAACATTTCCTTTTCTGAACCCTTTAAGATCCATTTTTTTACGGTACTCTTTTAAGGTATTGTCTACTTCCTTTTCATAATCGTTTTCTGAAATGGTGATATTAATTAATTGATGGAGGGAATCTTTTTCCTTTTTTGTTATATTCATAATATTTTTAGAATTAAAAAGCCACAAAATTAACTTTTTTTCTTTAGGTAGAAACGTTAAAATATAAAAGATTTAATGTTTAGTTAATCTTATATTTAATTTCTAAAGAATCGACAGAAGTTGTATATCCCGCAAAAATACCTACACCGTTTTCAATATTTGAAATCACTCTAGGGGGTTGTAATGCAAAGGGGTTGTTGTTAGTTGTATAATTATCAAAAGAACCTGAATAATTATATAAATCTTTATTCATTTTAGTCAAGTAAAAGTAGTATTTGTCACTTACCTTATATGATTTTATAGTATTTGTGATAGTATCGTACTCATCCGCTAAATCTAGCAAAATTTCATAACATGAAAAATTAAATGACCCATTGTTATCATTTAAAAATTGATCGTTAAAAAGTAAGCTAATACGGTCTTGACCCCCAGAACTTAATACACCAGGATTTGTAGATCTTATTTCTACAGGAACTATTTCTTCGCGCTCAAATACATTTGATGGATTAAGAGGGTCTATATCAAATACGGTTCCCTTACGTGTCACTTCTAACATATAGTAGTTTTCTTCCCCTTGTTCTTCTTCAAATTTAATATCTAAATCCATACGTAAAAAAGTATTTCCATCAAAAAAATTTAATGTTACTTGACTTTCTTCAGATATACCTCTAATATCAAATGGATAAGGCACTTTACTTGTTGCACTTGCTTCTGGATAATTGGGGTGAGTTACATTAATTGTATAACTATGGCCAGAAATAGGCTTCTTATTGTATCTGTAAAAAGTTCCGTCATTGGGTAAAGTAAAACTTGTGTTAGTATTATTATTTGTTATTTTTACTGTGGCGTCAGTAATTTTTTTACTTGAAGTTACTTCATCAAAAATAAAAGCAGTATTTGATAATTTTAGTTGCCAAAGACTATCACTAGTAAAAAGAGCACTTACAGCTATTTTTGGAGGATCCGTTTGTATATCAATATCTAACGTTCTTTCACAAAAAAACAGTAAGAGAAAAAGTGGGATAAAAATTAAATTATATACTATTTTTTTCATAATCTAAAATGTTAATCTATAAACAAATGAAGGAATAGGTATTCCAAAAATACTAAGTTGCTTTAAACTGTTATTATCTACATAAAGATAAAATGGATTTTGTCTAGCATAAGCATTATAAACACTTATAGAGAATTCCTTTTTAAATCTTTTTGTGGTATTTTGCTTAAAATTCAACGAAAGGTCTAAGCGATGATAAGCGGGTTCTCTAAAATTATTTCTACCTGTAAAATTATCAATAGTAACATCGCTATTATAATCTAAATTATAAAAAGAATTTGGAGCGATTGTGGCAAATTTTGAAGTAGGTAACGTAACTGATTTTCCAGTGCCGTAAACCCATGTCATTCCTAAATCTACATCGTATTTTGGGTTTGGTTTTGTCTTTGTAAATTCATGTACTAAAACAAAACTTATATCATGCCTTCTATCAAATTTATAAGGAAAAATTTCATTGTTGTTTAGATTCTCAAATTGTCTATTTGACCAAGACAAAGTATACCCTAGCCAACCTGTTGTTTTGCCTACCTTTTTTTGGACAAATAATTCTGCCCCATATGCCCATCCTTTGCCTAACTCTACTTTTTCTTGCCAATCGCTAGCATTCCCAAAAAAAGAAGCTCCATCCTTATACTCAATTAGATTATTCATTGTTTTGTAATACCCTTCTAAACTTATCTCGTATGTATTGTCTATGTTTAAAACACTACCAAGTGCAATTTGGTCTGCATCTACAGGGGGTAATTTATCTGTAATAGGTACCCACAAATCATTCGGAAGACCAATGGCTCCACTTGCTAAAAGGTGTACAAATTGGTACATTTTTGAATAGGAACCTTTTAGAGAAAGATTGTCTTTTAATAAATAGTTAACCGCTAAACGTGGTTGAATATTCCTATAGGTTTGTTCTTTTACTAAAAATAAGTTTGCATTTATTCCTGCATTTATTTTTAATTTATCTCCAATTTTAAAATCATCTTCTATAAATGCAAAAATTTCATGCGTGTAAATATCCGATGAACCAAAGTCAAAACTACTACTGCCACTTACTGCATTTTGATTATTACTTGCGGAAGATCTAAAGTTAAACCCTCCAGGTTTAAATGTATGATAGGTATCTCCTAAACCAAATCTTATATAGTGATTTGAATTAGGGATATAATCAAATTCTAATTTTCCTCCAAAGTCAAAAATACCAGAATTTGTACCTATTTCTATATTAGTTTCTGTAGTTGTGTTAGCAGCATAAGATTTGACTTTTGTGGAAGATTCAAATCCATATCTGCTATAGGTACCGGTAAAGTTAAAAAACAATTTTTCAGAGATTATATGATTGTATCTGAGGGTTGAAATTGTATTCCCCCATCCTAAAAATAAACGTGTCTCATTAAAATCTTGTTTATTTATTTCACCTTCATTTCTTAAAAAAAAATTCGCAGCATCACTTCCCGAAAAGAAACTTAAAAATAATGTGCTTTTATCTGAAAACCGATGATTTATTTTGGCGTTAATATCGTAAAAGTAATATCCTCCATTTTGATCAGCAGGTAAAAAAGGCTGTGCTAATAAATCGGCGTAAGTTCGTCTTCCAGAAATAATAAACGAGGTTTTGTCTTTTATAATTGGTCCTTCTAGGGTCAATTTTGAAGAAAGCAATCCAATAGAAGCCTCCCCTTTTAACTCTTTATTGTTCCCTTCTTTCATTCTGATATCTAATACTGAAGACACCCTACCGTTATATCTAGCAGGAAATCCGCCTTTGATAAGTTCTACATTATTAATAGCCGCGGAGTTAAACACCGAGAAGAATCCAAAAAGGTGGTTTGGGTTATAGACAGGTACTCCATCTAATAAAATTAAGTTTTGGTCTGGACCCCCTCCTCTAACATATAGTCCTGTTGTACCTTCCCCCCCAGATTGTACTCCAGGTAATAATTGCACTGCTTTAATGACATCTACTTCTCCAAAAAAGGCGGGGAGTTTTGCTACTTTCGAAACAGGAATAGTAATTGCACTCATCTGCGTTTTTTCAACAGTACTCTCCACGGAACTAGAAACTACTACTTCTTCTAACGATTCGCCAGCACTAAGTAAAATATTTTTAAAAGTATTTTCGCTAATTGTTACTTGCTCAGTAAAATTATCATAACCAACATAGGAAGCTTCTAATTGTACATCTCCAGCAGGAAGAGTTAAACTATAAAAGCCGTATACATTTGTAATTGTACCTTTGAGGGTGTTTTTATCATACACCGTAGCACCGATTAATTTCTCACCCGTATCTTTATCTTCTACATACCCACTAATCGTAATATTTTTTTGACTAAATGCGTATGAGAATACTATAAAAAAGAGGAGAAAAAGCTTACTTTTCATTGAGTGGACAAAGATAAAGGTAATATTAAAAAGAGGGGTATTTCTCTGGGTTAATTTCATTAAAAATCTGATATACCTTTTCAAAAATATCTTCTTTAGAAGGTTTAGAAAAATAATCTCCATCACTGCTGTACGCAGGTCTATGTTCTTTGGCTGAAAGGGTTTGAGGCGCACTGTCTAAATAGTTGAAAATCTTTTGTTTATCTAGTAACTGTTGTAATATATAGCCACCACCACCCCCAGACACATCTTCATCTATAATGAGTAATTTATTTGTTTTTGCAACACTTTCCTTGATATCGTGATGAATATCAAAAGGAATAAGTGATTGAATGTCAATCACTTCAGCGTCAATATCGTGAAGCATAAGCTCTTCTGCTACTTCTTGTACTATTCTTAAAGTAGAGCCATAAGATACCAAGGTGATATCGTTTCCTTTTTTTAATGTTTCAACGACACCAATAGGCGTTTTATATTCGCCTAAATTACTCGGTTTTGGTTCTTTTAATCTATACCCATTAAGGGATTCAATTACTAATGCTGGCTCCTGTGCTTCCATTAGCGTATTGTAGAATCCTGCCGCTTGAGTCATGTTTCGTGGGACTAATATATGTATCCCTCTCAAAAAACCTAGAAGCCCACCCATAGGAGATCCTGAATGCCAAATTCCTTCCAATCGGTGTCCACGCGTTCTGATTATAAGCGGAACTATTTGTTTGCCATTTGTTCTATATCTATAGCACGCTAAGTCATCGCTAATAGTGGCTAATGCGTATAAAATATAATCTAAATACTGTATTTCAGCGATGGGTCTAAATCCTCTTAGAGCAAGTCCAATTCCTTGTCCAATAATTGTCGCTTCTCTTATTCCTGTATCCGTAACGCGTTCAATACCATATTTTTTCTGCATCCCTTCAAATCCCTGATTGACATCTCCAATTGCACCTACATCTTCTCCAAAAACTAAAAGTTTGTTATACTTACTAAATAATTTATCAAAATTCTCTTTCATTATAATTCGCCCATCTACCCATTCAGAATTTGAATCAATTATTGGAGAAACGGAGCGAATATTTTGCACAGAATTAATCCCATCATCGTAGAGTTTAGAACTATACTTATATTCCATAGTATTTTTAAACCTCTCAAACCAAACTAAAAATTCAGTTTTATTTACTTTTGGATATTTTCTTAAATAATAAAGTAGTTTCCTAGCACTACTCATGACAGATTTATAAATAGGGCTTTCAATTGCGAGGGTTTCTTTTTTTAATTGTTGAATCCACACATCATTTGACGTTTCTTCTATAAATAAATCTATAAACTGTATAAGTGTATTTTTTAGTGAATAAATAGGTTCTTGGTATCTATCCCATGCTTCTCTTTTATCCTTTTTTACTTGCGCACTTATTTTATTTTCTAATTCATCTAATTCACTTTCAGAAGCAATGTTATTTTCAATTATCCACGATTTGAATTTAGCATTACAGTCGTACTCTTTTTCCCATTCTAGGCGGGTTTTAGATTTGTATCTTTCATGAGACCCTGATGTAGAATGTCCTGTGGGTTGGGTAAGTTCATCTACGTGAATAAGAATTGGGGTATGTTTCGTTCTCGCTATTTCATCTGCTTTTTGGAAAGCTTTTAGAAGCGCGATATAATCCCACCCTTTTACATTTATAATTTCTAAACCGTTGGTATTTTTTTCTTTTTGGAATCCTTTTAAAACTTCAGAGATACTGCCCTTAGTGGTGTGTAAACTATTGTGAACGGAGATACCGTAATCATCATCCCAAACACATGTAACCATTGGGACTTGCAAAACTCCTGCCGCATTAATTGCTTCATAGAAAAAACCTTCGCTCGTACTAGCATTTCCAATTGTTCCCCATGCAATTTCATTTCCATTATCAGAAAAATTCTCACTATTTTTAGAATACCCTTCTCGATAGAGTTTTGAAGCTTGGGCTAATCCTACTAGTTTAGGCATCTGTCCAGCAGTACAAGAAATATCTGCACTGATGTTGTAATTTTCTGTGAAATTTACCCACTGTTGCTTTTCTGTGATAAATTCTGTGGCATAATGCCCAATCATTTGTCTTCCTCCAGACATTGGCTCCTCATTCACATCAGGGGTGCCATATAAAGCAGCAAAGAAAGACAAACTGTCTATAAGTTCAAGGGCAAACATAAGTGTTTGGTCTCTGTAGTATCCCGCCCTAAAATCTCCTTTTCTGAAAAAATGTGACCATACTACTTGTGGGAGTTCTTTTCCATCTCCAAAAATACCAAATTTCCCTTTTCCAGTCAATACTTCTTTTCTGCCTAACAAGCTACATTCTCTACTCAAAACACTACATCGATAGTGCTGCAAGATTGTTTCTTTATAGTTTGTTCCAAAAAGTGATTTGATAAAAGTAATATCTGATGACATAAATTACAATAATTGTAAATCTCCTGTGTAAAGGGATTGCAAAACTAACAAAAAATATATATTTGTAGGTAGATGAGAAGGTACTTATTTTTATTCACGCTATTTATTGGAATATTTGTCCATGGGCAAAAACTAAATAACATAGAGATTGTCCCCCCCTTGGATATTCCTTTGTTATTGTCTGGAAACTTTGCGGAAAATAGAGTTTCTCATTGGCATGCAGGTATTGATATTAAGACTTTAGGCAGGGAAGGGTTGAGAGTTAATAGTATTGCGAGAGGGTATGTAAGTAGGATAAAGGTTAGTACTAGAGGATATGGAAAAAGTATTTATATCACCCATCCAAATAACACGACTTCAGTATATGCACATTTGCAAAAATTTTCTAAAAAAATAGCAGCATATATCAAAGAAGCGCAATATGCAAGTGAATCTTTTGAAATAGTAAAACACCCGTATAAAAATGCCTTACCGATTGAAGTTGGCGAGCATATTGGATATTCTGGAAATACAGGGAGGTCAAAAGGAGCGCATCTTCATTTTGAGATAAGAGATAACTTAAAAAACACTTACATTAATCCGCTGTTATTGATGGATGTCAAAGACGATGTAAAACCTACGATTCAACAAGGATATTTATGGGCGCAAGAGGATAATTCTGGAGTCAATTATGCTGAAAAACCAATCTATAAATTAAATGTAATAAAAGAAAATGACAGTACATATTCAGCAACTTCTGTTAAAGCAATAGGTGGACTGGGATTGGCATTGACTATGTTTGATAGGCAAAGTGGAAGTCATAATAAAAATGAAGTGTATCTCACTAGGCTTTATGTAAATGGCGCATTAGTATTTGAAAAAAAGGTAGATGAACTCTTGCAAAAAGATTCTAAATTCACGTTAAACCAACTTTATTTTGAAGATTTTATTGAAAATAAACGCATTACTCAAAAACTATTTTACGATAAAAAATATCCCTTTTCAATCATAAAAAAAGACATTAATAATGGAATCTTTGAGATAGAACACAATAAATCGTATAAGATAAAAGCAGTACTTACAGACTATCAAAACAATAACACAACGCTTACCTTTTACGTGGATGGAGATAAAAATATTCAATTGCCAACGCTCCCAAAAATAGAAGGTAAGAAAGTAATGCCAACTAAAGATTATATTTTTCCTTTGGCGCAAAATATGTATTTGTACGTGCCCAAAGAAGCGGTATTTGAACCTGCATATATCTCCTATGAAAAAATAAAGGATACGATACGCATCAAATCAAATTCTCCGTTTCCCATTCGAAAATCTTTTGAAATAGAAATGCCCTTTATTTCTAAAACGTATTTATCATATATTGATGGAAGTGATAAAGAAAACACCGCTATTAGACCCTTTTATAAAAGAAAAAAACAAGTTTTTAGAATAAATAGATTAGGCACGTATATACTTGCTAAAGATACTATTCCCCCTAAAATAACACCCCTAAATTTCCACAGTCAGAGGGAAATAAATTCTATTCGGTATTTGAAATTAAGAATAGAAGATGAAATGTCAGACGTTAAAGAATACAGAGGAACCATTAATGGAGAGTGGGTATTGTTTGAATATGAACCCAAAGAAAAATTACTATTTTACGACTTAGAAGATAAAAAATGGGAAGGGGAGAGGCACAATCTTGAGATATTCGCCAAAGATAATGTGGGAAATACCGCTACTTTTAAAACATATTTTATAAAAGAATATCCCAAATAAAAAATCTTATTATATATTTGCACTCCTTTTTTGGGCACTTAGCTCAGTTGGTTCAGAGCACTTGGTTTACACCCAAGGGGTCGGGGGTTCGAATCCCTCAGTGCCCACCACTTCAACCTCACTTATTT
>JAMJVX010000030.1 GCA_023558315.1 Flavobacteriaceae bacterium | reverse complement strand
ATATGGAAAGGAATTAGACACAAATGCCCAATACGTTTTTTGCACATTTCTATTTTTAAACTGTTCGTTGAGTCTGGCCAATGCTTTTGAAGTGCGTGCCAATACTATTACTCCGCTTGTCGGTCTATCTAATCTATGTACGAGTCCTAAAAAAACATTTCCGGGCTTATTGTACTTATCTTTTATGTATGTCTTCGCCATATCTAACAAACATTCGTCCTTTGTCTTATCTCCTTGCGTTAATATTCCTGCCTGCTTATTAATTACTAGCAAGTGATTATCTTCATAAATGACGTCTAACAAAATATTCAGTTTTATAATAGATTGAAAAATTTATTTATTTCTAAACATTAATTCTTGTGCGAATTTTTCAAAAGGGGCTTTTTTTTCTTTAGCGATGTCTAACTCTTTTAAATTCTGTAATGCCAACTTTGTATATTTATCTATAGTTTGTTTCAAACTTACTACACTGCCGCTCTCTTCAAATAGTTGCTTTGCCCTCTCTATTTTCGCCTCTGGATTTTTAGGGGTTGTTTGAAATAGTTCAAATAACTCTTCTGATTTATCTTTCTCCAATTCTTGTAAGGATTTTATATATAAATAGGTCTTTTTATTCTCTATTATATCTCCTCCTGTTTGTTTTCCTACAAGGGTACTATCCCCAAAAGTATCCAAATAATCATCTTGCAATTGAAAAGCTATTCCTAAATTTTTTCCAAACTCATATAAATTAGTAGCTGTTTTGTCTGTAACTCCTGCTATAATCGCTCCCATTTTAAAAGCACAGGCTACTAATACCGCTGTTTTTAGGGTTATCATCTTTATATAATCCTCAATGGTAATAGTATTTTGGTTTACAAAATCAATATCGTATTGCTGTCCCTCACATACTTCTATGGCTGTTTTACTTAATACACTTGAAAGCAACGTATATAACTGTGGGGTATTACTATATTTTTCTAAACATTTATAGGACTGAACAAGCATCGTGTCTCCAGACAAAATTGCCGTATTAACATCCCATTTTTCATGCACGGTTGTCTGACCTCTCCGTAAAGGAGCGTTGTCCATAATATCGTCATGCATTAAGGTGAAATTATGAAAAATCTCTACAGATAATGCAGCGGGGAGCGCATCCTTAAGTTTATCACCTAATACATCCGCAGACATTAAAATCACTAAAGGGCGCAAGCGTTTTCCTCCAATACTTAAAATATAATTTATAGGTTCATATAGATTATTCGGCTCTTTTTCTATACAGTTATTATTTAAATAATCATTAAAAAAAGTCTCATATTTTTTAATTATTTCCATAGAATGTCTCGGTTTTTAATAAATTTATTTTTTCTATTTTTTGTTTTTAAAAATATTATATCTTTGCAAACTTTAAAAAAATATTTTAAGTTATGGATGTAGAGTTAATAGATAATGAATTTCTAAGACATTTTGAGATAAATATTAAAGGAACCATCGCTACTGTTGAGTACACAAAACAAGAAAGAAAAATATTTTTGACAAAACTAAATATTCCTAAAGAAATATATTCTAAAGATATAGAAAAAAGTTTTATTCAAAAAGTATTAGATACATTAAGCAAAACTAAAAATCCAAATGGACGTAGACCAGAAGTAGTTCCTGTCTGTCCAAAAATTACTGATTTTTTTAGAAAAAATATCGACTATAAAGAATTACTCCCTGTTGGTATTCAAGTATAATTGTTAATATTACAAAATAGTCCCTTGGGCATACCCATCTGAGTCTATTTCATTTATAAATATCTTTTTCTCTTCATTTAAAAAGTTATCTTCCCAAGGAGTTCTAAATTTGATATAATTTTTAGTAAACCCTGTAATATATCCCTCTTTATTTTCTTCTTCAAAAAGTACTTCCTGTTCACTTTTTAATTGTGATTCATAAAAATATCGTCGTTTCTTAACTGACAAACCTCTTAACATTTTACTTCTTTTATGTCTAACCTCTTTGGGTATAGGGTTTTCATACGAAATCGCCTCTGTATTGGGTCGCTCAGAATAAGTGAAAACATGTAAATAAGACACATCAATGTCAGACAAAAACTGATACGTTTCCAGAAAATCTTCCTCTGTTTCTCCTGGAAAACCTACAATGACATCTACTCCAATACATGCGTTGGGCATCAGTTTTTTTATCAAAGATATTCTATCTCTATAAAGAGGCGATAAATACCTCCTTTTCATTTTCTTAAGGATTTTATCACTTCCACTCTGTAGGGGTATATGAAAATGAGGAACAAATCTTTTGCTTTTAGCTACAAAAGAAATTATATCGTCATTCAATAAATTAGGTTCAATAGAAGAAATACGAATTCTACTTATTCCTTCAACATTGTCTAAGGCTTGTATTAATTCTAAAAAGGTATGTTTATGTTTTTTGTCCCCAAATTCACCCTTGCCATAATCTCCTATATTCACTCCAGTTAGGACAATCTCTTTGATTCCTTTCGCAACTATTTTATTCGCATTTTCAATTACATTTTCTAAAGTATCACTTCGCGACACACCTCTTGCTAAAGGGATAGTACAATAGGTACATTTATAATCACACCCATCTTGAACTTTTAAAAAAGAGCGCGTTCTTTCATTGAGGGAAAAACTACTCTTATAATGATGAACATCTTCAATTTCACAAGAGTGTACATCTGCAAATTCTTTTTTGGTTAAATCAGAGATATAATCAATAATTTTAAATTTCTCACTTGCGCCCAATACTAAATCTACACCGTCCACAGCTGCCAATGCTCTAGGTTGTAATTGCGCATAACACCCAATCGCAATAACAAAAGCACTTGCATTATTTTTTAAAACATTTCTCACTAATCCTTTAAACTTTTTATCTGCATTTTCAGTAACAGAACATGTGTTAATTACATAAATATCCGCTTTGTCTTCAAAGGGCACAATCTGAAAATTATTAGAAGAAAAATCTCTAGAAATTGTCGCTGTCTCTGAAAAATTTAATTTACATCCTAGTGTATAAAATGCTACTTTAGGCTTGTTTTCTATAATAATATCTGTTTCCATTTCTACTTATTTTATAAAAACTCTTTTTACACGTTCCGTTGCCCTTAAAATTATTTCATAGGGTATTGTTCCAAGTTTTTTCCCCATTAGGGTAGCGGGATGAGTTTCATCAAAAAAACAAACTTCATCACCTATTACACAAGAAATATTAGTGACATCTAACATCGTTGCGTCCATACATATATTTCCAATGATGGGCGCCGACTGATTTCCTAAATATACTTCTCCTCCTTTCATGCCATAATCCCTTGGAATTCCATCTGCATAGCCTATAGCTAATGTAGCTATGTTCATTGTTTTTTTAGCAATAAAGGTATTTCCGTATCCCACACTATCCCCTTCATTTATACTTGTGATTTGAATAATTTTGGTTTTCAAACTTGCTACTGGCTTTAGCAGCGCATCCCATTTAGGATGATTTGCATACCCATGTAATCCAATGCCACAACGCACCCAATCAAAAGTGTATTCTGGAAAATTAAAAACTCCAGATGTATTTAAAATATGATATTTCGTATCAGGGAATAAATTTTCAGATTTCTTTTTTACTTGTTCAAAAAGAGTTATTTGTTTCAATGCTTTCTCTCTATCTGTGATATCCTCTGAAGTAGAAAGGTGAGAAAAAAGGGTTTTAATTTTAAATCGTGCTTCCTTATCTTTTATTTCTTCTAATAAAGAGAGGGTTTCTTTAGGACTAAATCCCATTCTATTCATTCCCGTATTCACTTCAATATGGATAGAAAGAGGCTCATTTGACAATGCAATATTTTGAAATTTTTGCCATAAATATTTGTTATAAATAACAGGCTCAAAACCATATTCAATTATTTCTTTCAAATTTTGTTCTTGCGGATACAGGACAATTATTGTTTTTTTAAACCCTTTTTCTCTAAGTGTCAATGCCTCTTGAAAATACGCAACGGCAAAAGTTTCTACTCCTAACTCTGCTAAGGTTTCAAGAATATGAAATGATTCTGCGCCATACCCATTTGCCTTTATGACAGGAATTATTTTGGTTGATTTACCTAGGTTTTTTTTAATACTATGATAATTGTGTATTACATTTTTTAGATTAATCTCTAAGACTGCATTGTATATCATTTAGTATAAAAATATTGGCAAAGATACTCATAATATTTATAGAGATGAAATAAAAAAATTGACCATATTTATTATCTAAATTCTTTATTTATAATTATTTAATTTTAATTTTGTCCTGTTCACCAATTTTCTATGAATAATTTAACAAATGATTTAAAAAAGCTAGCTCAAGAAATTTTAAATACAGATGACTTAAATGCACAAAGTTTTAAATTTATCAAAACAAAAGCAGCCGAAATTTATGATCAAGCAACTATTGGAATATTCTTAGCTGAAAATATTGATAAAATACAAAAGAAAAGAACAACTATTGAACCCACTTTTGCCCCTGCCCCTCCTACTCCCAAAGCGGAAACTGTTCAAAAAACTACTGCTCCTATTACAAATTCTTTTAAAGAAACACCGCCAGAATTTATAAAAAAGACAGATACTAAAAAAACTATCATCAAAGATACGGGGTCTGAAAAACCAAAAGTTTCTTCCATAAAGTCACTAAATGATATAGTCCATGGACAATTTAATTTAAGTCTTAATGATAGGATAATTTTTACAAAGCATTTGTTTAAAAACAGTAGTGCTGCTTTAGATAAAACTATTGAAAAACTTAGCACATTAAAAACTTTGAAAGAAGCAAATGAGTATATAAACACTGTGATTAAACCCCAATTTAATGACTGGGAAGATAAAGAAGAAACAGAATTGAGGTTTGTAGATTGGATAGAGCAAAATTTTAATAATTAAGATGAAAACAATAAAAATTATTTTTTGGGCAGTTACCCTACTTTTATCAATATTGATATTATCTGGTGTTGTAATGTATTTTTTAAATTATTCTAGAATATCTGAAGGTTTTATAGCCTTAAATTACCCTACCTATTTAATATACCCAATTGCAATTGCTAAGACCCTTGGTGTAATTGTGGTTTTATTTGGTAAAAAAAGGCTGATAGTTGAGTGGGCTTATGCAGGATTGTTTTTCAATTTAAGTATTGCATTTACTGCACATTTAATGACTGGAGATAAAGAGTTTGGAGGGGCATTAGTCGCTCTGCTTTTTTTAATTACTTCGTACATTTTAAGAAAAAAAATATATACCTAAAAAATTAATATGGAAATTATTCAAGATAAAAGCAAAAAGGATTTTGTAGCAACCATTTTACTTTGTTTCTTTTTAGGAAACTTAGGGGTTCATAGATTTTATACAGGAAGAATCGGAACTGGAATTCTAATGCTATTTACCTTTGGAGGGTTTGGCATTTGGACAATAATAGACTTTGTTTTTATAGTCATAGGAAAATTTAAAGATGGGGAAGGACTCCCTATTAAAAATTAATTTTACTTCAATCTATTTTGAAAGGAAAATTATATATCATTCCTACGCCCATAGGTAATTTAGGGGATATTACCTACAGGGCAATAAAAACCTTGCAATCAGTAGACTTAATCCTTTGTGAAGATACTAGGACTAGTCTAAAACTATTGCAGTTTTATAATATCAATAAAAAATTAAAAAGCTATCACGCGCATAACGAACATAAAATAGTTTCAAAAATAATTTCACTATTAGTGGATGGAATGAATATTGGGTTAATCTCTGATGCGGGAATGCCTTCCATCTCTGACCCAGGGTATTTATTGATATCTGAAGCTATTAAAGAAGACATAGAGTTTGAATGTTTGCCCGGTGCTGTTGCTTTTGTTCCTGCGCTTGTACAAAGCGGATTACCCTCAAATAATTTTATTTTTCTAGGATTTTTGCCTGTTAAAAAAAAAAGAAACAAACAATTACAAGAGCTTTCAACTGAAAAAAGAACAATGATTTTTTATGAATCTCCTCATAGAATATTAAAAACTCTCACTGATTTCAAAAGTCATTTTGGAGAAAATCGTTTGTTAAGTGTTTCTAAAGAACTTACCAAAAAATTTGAAACTACGTTTAGGGGAACTATTCAAGAAACTATAAACCATTTTGAGGAAAACACTCCAAAAGGAGAGTTTGTAATTTGTGTAGGGGGGCTTTCAAAATAATTATTATTACTCTGGTTTATGAAATGGAAAAAAAAGGAACTTCCCAACACTATTCAAGAAGAATTAAACACAAGTCCTTTTTCTATAAATAGTATTTTTAAAACGCTTCTTATTCAAAGAGGTATTACCGATAACACACTCGCAAAAACTTTTTTATATCCCACCATAGACTCGCTTCACGACCCCTTTTTAATGTATGGGATGCAAGAAGCTGTTGAGAGGATTCATCTCGCTAAAACAAATAACGAATCTATTTTGATATATGGTGATTATGATGTGGATGGAGTTACTTCCGTTTCCGTAATGTATCTATTCTTAAAAAACTATTTCAAAAATATACACTATTACATTCCAGACAGAGAAAAAGAAGGGTATGGGATTTCCTACAAAGGTGTGGATTTTGCATTCGAAAATAACATTTCACTAATCATTGCTTTAGATTGCGGAATTAAAGAAGGTGACAAAGTTAAATATGCAAAAGAAAAAAACATAGATTTTATTATTTGTGACCATCACTTACCTTCGGATGCTTTACCAGATGCCCTGGCTATTTTAAATCCAAAACAAGAAAAATGTACTTATCCATTCAAAGAATTATGTGGTTGTGGTATTGGATTTAAGCTAATTCAAGCACTTTCTTCACATTGGGAGCTTTCTCAAAATAAATGTGATTCATATATTGATTTAGTTGCTTTAGCCACCGCTGCAGATATAGTTCCCATGATTGGTGAAAACAGAGTTATTGCTGCATTAGGGTTAAAAAAAATGAATGAAAATCATAGAAATGGGCTATGCTATTTTATAGATAGGATAAATAAACCCATAAATGTTAGGGATTTAATTTTTGGGATTGCGCCTAGTATAAATGCTGCAGGGCGTTTGGAACAAGCTACTCTTGCAGTAGAACTACTTATTTCTGAAAATATGGATGAGGCTATTTTAAAAGCTAAAAACATAGAACAGCTAAACTTAAAAAGGCGTTATATTGAAAAACAAATCACTGAAGAAGCTTTTGAACAAATTAAGCAAAATAAAGAGGAGGATAATTTTTCTACCATAGTTGCTGATAAAAATTGGCACAAAGGCGTAGTAGGAATTATAGCCTCTCGTCTAATAGAAACATACTACCGTCCAACAATAGTATTCAAAGAAGATGAAAAGAATGGGTTATTTAGTGGCTCAGCAAGGTCAATTGCAGATTTAAGCATTATAAAAATATTTGATAAATGTAAAAACTTTATTGTGAAATATGGGGGTCACCACGCAGCGGCTGGGTTAACTATTCAAAAAGAAAACTTCGCAAAATTTAAATCCCATTTTGAAAATTGCGTAAGAAAAGAATTAAAAATAAAACCAGAAAAAGAAATCATTTACGATTTAGAAATTCCTATTAAACTTGTATCAAAAGATTTATACACTCAAATACAAAGACTAGAACCCTACGGTCCTAAAAACATGCGTCCTGTTTTTAAAAGTACTATTTTATCTAAAGATGTCAAATTTGTAAAAGCTGTAGGCGAAAAAAATACACATCTTAAAATCGAAATTCAACAAGAGACAAATGATAAAGTTTCAGGCATTGCCTTTGGTTT
>JAMJVX010000029.1 GCA_023558315.1 Flavobacteriaceae bacterium | reverse complement strand
AGTAATAAGAAAGACAAGTTCGAATATTTCAAGGACACTAATGGTTCAACCAAAGCAGACGAAGACACTTATAGTCTTATAATGAAGGATAAAAAAGGTCTTTTAAGTTTTAGTTCAAACCTTAGATTTATCTTCTCCCATTCTGCACTTAGAGAAGGATGGGATAACCCTAATGTTTTTCAGATCTGTACACTTAGAGAGAGAGGTTCATCTAAAATTACTCCACGTCAACAGATAGGTAGAGGATTAAGATTATGTGTTAATCAACAAGGAGAACGAGTATACGGACATGAAGTAAATACCTTATCTGTTATTGCCAATGAATCGTGGGAACAGTTTGTCCAAGAACTTCAAACAGAGATAGAAAAAGAAACAGGAATTAAGTTTGGGGTAATAGAAGAATATACGTTCTCGAATGTAGTCTTGGGAGTTGAAGAGGGTCATACTCAGTACTTAGGACAGGAGAAATCTTCTCAACTATACAAATACTTTGTAGAAAAGGGATATGTAGATCACAGAGGAAAGGTTCAAGATACATTGAGGATTGCATTAAAAAACAATACCATAGATATTCCTGAAGGATTTGATGATAATGTTCATGTTTATAAACAAATCATCTCTAATCTAAAAAGTGCTGCGGGTAAACTTGAGATTAAGAATAAAGATGAAAAGAAACGAGTACAGGTTAATAGTGAAATATTAGACAGTGATGAATTCAAAGAATTGTGGGATCGTGTCAAGCACAAAACAACCTTCTCAGTTGATTTTAAGTCAGACTCCTTAGTTGATAAGTGTATCTCCTCAATAGATGAGAAACTTGTTATTCAAAGAGGTAAACTACACTATACAAAGAAAAGTGTAACAATGAGTATTGGTGGAGTTGAAGTTGATGATTCAAAAACCCAAACAAAAACTTCCAATCTCGACTACGAGGTTGATGTTCTCCCTGATATCGTAGGGTATCTTCAAAATGAAACTCAATTAACGAGGAAATCAATAGTCGATATCCTTACAGGTATTGAAAATCTAGAGTATTTCAAAATCAATCCTCAAAAGTTCATTGAAGGGTGTATAGACATTATTAATGAACAGATGAGACTTCATATCGTTGATGGGATTGAGTATCATAAAATTGGAGGGAATGAATACTACTGTCAAAAATTGTTTAAGAATGAAGAACTATTCGGATATATCAAGAGTAATTTATATGAGAGTAGTAAATCTCCATATGAGTATGTGGTGTATGATTCACAAATAGAATCGGATCTAGCCAAAGATTTTGAAAAAAGTCAGAACGTTTCGGTCTACGCAAAACTTCCTAATTGGTTCAAAATAGATACCCCACTTGGTTCCTACAATCCTGATTGGGTAGTGGGATGGAATGATGGTGTCGTCGAGAAACTTTATTTTGTCGTTGAGAGTAAAGGAAGTTTATCTGAATTGGATTTGAGACCTAAGGAAAAATTAAAAATTCAATGTGGTAAGAAACACTTTGAATCTATTGATTCTGAAATGTTGGTTGCTACATCTTTGAAGGATATAGATCCCACCCAAAATAAATAAAATTTATCTTCAAATATTTCTGTTTATCTTTTGTCCCCAATCCTATATATTTGTTAGTTTTTGTTTTGTATTTTTGCGCCCGAATTTTCAAATTCATTGAACTATGTCTTTCAAAGAATACGATAAGTTAGCATTGTCCGCCATCGCCAAAGAGGTCGTCTCCGAGTGGAAAGAAGCAAATATTTTCCAAAAAAGTATAGAGAGTCGTCCTGCCAAAAAGCAATATGTTTTTTATGAAGGACCTCCGTCCGCAAATGGCAAGCCGGGGATACACCACCTTATGGCGCGCGTGATAAAAGACATTTTTTGTCGTTATAAAACCCTAAAAGGATACCGAGTAGAGCGAAAAGCAGGCTGGGACACACACGGTCTTCCCGTTGAGTTGGGCGTAGAGAAAGAATTAGGCATTAGCAAAGAAGACATTGGAAAAAAGATAAGCGTAGAGGAGTACAACACCTTGTGTAAGAAGTCGGTCATGCGCTATACGGAATTATGGAACGACTTGACAGAAAAGATGGGTTTTTGGTTGGATATGGACAATCCCTATATCACCTACGACGCAAAATATATCGAATCGGTATGGTGGCTACTACATCAAATTTATTCAAAAGACCTTTTATATAAGGGATATACCATTCAGCCGTATTCGCCAAAGGCAGGAACAGGATTGAGTTCACACGAATTAAATCAACCGGGGACGTATCGCATCGTCAAAGACACGTCTATCACCGCACAATTTAAAGCACTCCCAGAATCATTGCCGTCAGAATTACAAAAAGACACAACGCCCCTTTATTTTTTAGCATGGACGACCACGCCATGGACACTCCCCTCTAATACCGCCCTTGCCGTAGGAAAAAAACTAAAATATTCTGTAGTAAAAACCTATAATGCCTATACCCATAAATCTGTGAGGCTCGTTTTTGCAGAAGCTTTGGAAGGGAAATTATTTGGAAAAAAATATACCTGTGTAGATTCAGAAGCGACTTTGTCAGCGTATAAAGAAGGGGATAAATCTATTCCTTACCTAAAAATAGCGACCGTACAAGGAGTCGAATTAGTAGGGAGTAAATACGAACAGATTTGGAGCGAATCCCCCAAAGACTTTGACAATGCTGAAAATGCGTTTAGAGTGATTTCTGGGGATTTTGTGACCACAGAAGAGGGAACAGGAATTGTACATATTGCGCCTACTTTTGGTGCGGACGATGCACTGGTAGCCAAACAAGCCACCCCAGAGATTCCTGCACTTTTAGTCAAAGATGAAAACAATCAGTTAGCGCCTTTGGTGGATTTGCAAGGGAGATTTAGAAAAGAAGTGGGTACACTTGGAGGGAAATACGTAAAGAACGAATATTATGAGCCTAGCGAAATGCCAGATAAGTCCGTTGACGTTGAGATTGCTATTACCCTAAAAGAAGAAAACAAGGCGTTTAACGTAGAGAAATACGCTCACTCCTATCCGCATTGTTGGAGAACTGATAAACCCATTTTATATTATCCGTTAGATTCGTGGTTTATAAAAATCTCCTCAGTAAGAGACAGATTGGTGGAACTAAACGAAGGGATAAATTGGAAACCTGCACATACAGGGGAGAAAAGATTTAAGCGATGGTTAGAGAATGCCAACGATTGGAATTTATCGCGTTCGCGTTTTTGGGGGATTCCTTTGCCCGTATGGCGAACAGAGGATAAAAAAGAAACCCTAGTGATTGAATCTGTAGAAGATTTGATTGCGAACATAAAAAAATCTATAGATGCAGGGGTAATGACCTCAAATCCTTTTGATAGCTTTGAAGTAGGGGATATGAGTGCGGAAAATTATGCTAAAATAGATTTACACAAACATATCGTAGACAAAATTGTATTGGTGTCTCCTTCAGGAAAGCCGATGTACAGAGAGGCTGATTTGATAGATGTGTGGTTTGATTCAGGTTCTATGCCCTATGCGCAATGGCATTATCCTTTTGAGAACAAAGAAAAAATTGAGACTAACGAAAAACATCCCGCAGATTTTATAGCCGAAGGCGTAGACCAAACGCGTGGGTGGTTTTATACCTTACATGCGATTAGTAGCATCGTATTTGATAAACCTGCCTATAAAAATGTCGTGTCTAATGGACTCGTATTAGATAAGGAGGGCAGAAAAATGTCTAAACGCCTAGGGAATAGTGTTGACCCTTTTGAGATATTGAATACATACGGAGCGGATGCGTCACGATGGTATATGATTTCAAATGCCAACCCTTGGGATGATTTAAAATTTGATGAAAGAGGGATAAAAGAAGTGCAAAATAACTTTTTTGGAACGCTTTATAACACCTATTCTTTTTTTAGTCTATATGCCAATGTAGATAACTTTACGTATAAGGAAGCGTCTATCCCCTTGGAAGAACGTAACGAGTTAGACCAGTGGATTTTATCAGAATTAAATACCTTAATTCAAAAAGTAGATAGCGCATATGAGAGTTATGAGCCTACCACAGCCGCAAGGAGTATCTCAGAATTTACCCAAGAACTTTTGAGCAATTGGTATGTGCGTCTTTCAAGAAGAAGATTTTGGAAAGGCACTTATGAAAAAGATAAAATAGCAGCGTATCAAACTTTATATGAGTGTTTACTTACATTGTCAAAATTGATGTCGCCAGTAGCTCCAATGTATGCCGATGTGTTGTATAAAGATTTGGTTTCAGCGACACAAAAAGAAACTTTCGAATCTGTTCATTTGTCCTCATTTCCAGAGTATAACGCTCAAGTAGTTAGGGCAGATTTGGAAAGCCAGATGAAAAAAGCACGGAATATTACCTCTCAAGTATTATCTTTGCGCAAAAAAGAAAGGCTAAAAGTTAGACAACCTTTACAAAAGATAAAAGTAGCTATTGTTGATGATAAAGATAAAGAGGTTGTTCTGAAAGTAAAAGACTTAATTTTGAGAGAAACGAATGTCAAAGAATTGGAATTACTAGATGGCTTGTCCTCTTTAGTGACAAAGAAAATGAAACCTATTTTTTCTGTGTTAGGGGCTTCTAGTGAATACAAACAACATATTCCCGCAATAATGAAAGCCTCTGGAAGTATGCAAACCTCAGAAATAAACGAAATTGAGCAAAATATTGAAAAAGGAGAGGCGCAATACATTTTATATGAGGGTGGAAAAATGGAAGTAAAACTTTCTGGAGAAGACAAAAATATGACGATTGAGCCCGTAGGGATAGAAGGATGGGAAACGTCTGACAAAGAGGGGATAACTATTGCCTTAGACACGCGATTGACCGATACCCTAAAACAAGAAGGAATTGTCAGAGAGTTGATAAACAAGATTCAAAATTATCGAAAAGATATAGATCTTAAAATTACAGATAGAATAAATATTTATATAGAAAATAAAGGAGATATAGGAGAAGCAGTAAATAATAATGTACAGTATATCCAAGAAGAAACACTTTGTGATGAGTTAGTTTTTGAAAATGAAATGACAAAAGGAATTAGTGTGTCCCTTGGAACCCTTGAGATAAATGTATTAATCGAAAAAATATAATTTAATTATGAATACTCCAAAAACTTTATACAGCGATGAAGAATTACTATACTTTAAAGGGATTATTGAGCAGAAATTAGAAGAAGCAAAAAAAAGTTTAGAATCTTTAAAAAAATCGTATTCTAATGTTTCAGATCAAGGAACAAATGATACCTCTCCAGTTTTTAAAGCGTATGAAGAAGGTCAAGAGGTGTTATCCAAAGAATCAAATGCCTCATTAGCACTCAGACAAGAAAAATTTATTCGTAAATTGGAATATGCCCTACTAAGAATTAAGAATAAGACCTACGGAATTTGTAGAATTACAGGAGAATTAATAGATAAAAAAAGATTAGAATTAGTGCCTCACGCAACATTGAGTGTTAAGGGTAAAAAAATGCAATAATAAAAAATGAAAAAAATTACTAAAACAACGTATATAGATTGGTATAAAAATATGCTCTTTTGGCGAAAATTTGAAGACAAATTAGCGTCAGTATACATTCAACAAAAAGTAAGAGGGTTTTTACATTTATATAATGGACAAGAAGCCATACTTGCAGGGTGTCTACATGCCATGGAATTAGGAAAAGATAGAATGATAACGGCCTATAGAAACCATGTGCAACCCATAGGGATGGGCGAAGATCCAAAAAGAGTGATGGCAGAGCTTTATGGAAAAGCGACTGGGACTTCACAAGGATTGGGAGGCTCCATGCATATTTTTTCAAAAAAATATAACTTTTTTGGAGGACACGGAATTGTAGGGGGACAAATCCCTTTAGGAACGGGAATGGCTTTTGGGGACAAATATTTTGATAGAGATAATGTAACCCTTTGTTTTATGGGCGATGGTGCAGTAAGACAAGGAACCTTTCACGAGTCATTAAATTTAGCCGCACTGTGGAAACTGCCTGTAGTATTTGTTGTAGAGAATAATGAATACGCTATGGGAACATCCGTAGAAAGAACAGCGAGCCATACGGAAATTTGGAAATTGGGATTGGGGTATGAAATACCTTGTTATCCAGTGGATGGTATGAATCCAGAAACCGTAGCGGAAGGCGTAGACAAAGCACTTAAAGTTGCTAGAAAAGGCGATGGCCCTTCGCTTTTAGAAATGAAAACATATAGGTATAGAGGGCATTCAATGTCAGATGCACAACATTATAGAACTAAAAAAGAGGTTCAAGAGTATGTAGATAAAGACCCAATTAATAAAATAAAAAATATCATATTAGAAAATAAATACGCATCTGATGAGGAATTAAAGAAAATCGAAGAGGATGTAAGAGCAAAAGTTTTAGAATGCGAGAAATTTGCGGAAGAATCTCCTTTCCCAGAAAAAAATGTAATGTATGATGCGGTTTACGAAGAAGAAGAATATCCTTTTTTAAAACATAAATTAGATTAGAAATGGCAAAAGTAATAAACATGCCTCGCCTTAGTGATACTATGGAAGAGGGAACAGTAGTAAAATGGTTAAAAAATGTAGGGGATGCAATAGAAGAAGGAGAGATTTTAGCTGAAATAGAAACAGATAAAGCAACAATGGAGTTTGAGTCTTTTGATTCAGGGACGCTATTACACATAGGAATACCCGAAGGAGAGACAGCACCAGTAGATGTATTATTAGCAATAATAGGGGAGAAAGGGGAAGATATTTCTAATTTATTATCAAAAGGAGGGGAAACAAAAACTGCGGAACAACCTGCGCAAAAAGAAGAAGTAAAGGAACAAAGTACAGCAACTACTTCCACTACGGAAACCCCATTAACACCTCCTGCAAATGTAGAAATAATAAACATGCCTCGCCTTAGCGACACGATGGAGGAAGGTACAGTAGTAAAATGGTTGAAAAAAGAAGGAGAATCCGTACAAGAAGGGGAAATATTAGCCGAAATAGAAACAGATAAAGCAACAATGGAGTTTGAGTCTTTCTATTCAGGAACCCTTTTGTATATAGGAGTTCAAGAAGGAGAAACAGCAATTGTTGATAGTGTACTTGCCGCTATAGGAGATAAAAAGACAGATGTAAATAATTTAAAAGAATACGTTTCTAAGATTGGACAAACAACCTCTTCAGAAAATACACAACCTAAAATAGAAACAGCAGTAGAAGAAAAATTGACTGAGGCACTACCTAAAAAGGTTGAAAACAAAAAAGAGGTAGCTAAAAAACCTGACAAATCAAATAGAGTTGGAATCTCACCTTTAGCTAAAAAAATAGCTGAAGAAAATAATATAAATATATCTTTCCTTAAAGGAACAGGAGACAAGGGGCTGATTATTAAAAGAGATATAGAGACCTATTTGTCACAAGGCAGAGGCGCATTTACTCCAATGGAAGTTGAAGAGGTTGAAGAAATAGCACATAGTCAAATGCGAAAAACAGTGGCTAAACGACTTTCAATGTCTAAGTTTTCTGCACCTCATTATTATTTATCCGTAGAGTTTGATATGGATGCAGTGATTGAATTTAGAAAACAATTCAATACACTTCCAGATACAAAAATTTCATTTAATGATATTGTGATAAAAGCTACTGCGCTTGCATTAAAAATGCATCCAGAAGTAAATAGCCAATGGACAGACACTAAAATTGTGCAAAACAAGCATGTTAATATAGGTGTGGCCGTAGCTGTAAAAGATGGGTTAGTAGTGCCAGTATTGAAATTTGCGAATGAACAACGATTAGAGGATATAGGGATGAAAGTAAAAGAATATGCTGTAAAAGCTAGAGATAAGAAATTAACACCCGATGAAATGGAAGGAAGTACATTTACAATTTCTAATCTAGGTATGTTTGGTATAGAAGACTTTACTTCAATCATTAATCAACCTAATTCGGCAATATTATCAGTAGGTGCAATTATTCAAAAGCCTGTCGTAAAAGATGGACAAATAGTGATTGGTAATACTATTAAATTAACACTTGCTTGTGACCATAGAAGTATTGATGGCGCAATGGGAGCTACGTTTTTACAAACGTTAAAGGAGTTTATAGAAAATCCTATAAGACTAGTAGTTTAGCATAAAAATCATATTTTTATTTTTTTTCTATCTTTTATGAAAAAAAATATTCGCTCATTATCCAAAGAGGATTTACGGCAATTTTTTATATCGCAAAAAGAAAAACCTTTTAGAGGAGATCAAGTCTATGAATGGTTGTGGAAAAAATCAGTATATGATTTTAATGAAATGACTAATATCCCTTTGAGTTTAAGGAATCAACTGGCTGATAATTTCGCTGTAAATAAAAGCACTATACATACACACCAACAAAGTAATGACGGTACTTTAAAAAATGTATTAAAACTTTGTGACGGAAACATTGTAGAATTTGTAATTATACCTAAAGATAATAGAAACACTCTTTGTATTTCTTCTCAGGTTGGTTGTAGTTTAAATTGTAAATTTTGCGCCACTGCAAAACTGAAAAGAATAAGGAATTTAGAGTATTTTGAAATTTATGACCAAGTCATATTAGCTCAAAAGCAAAGTCAAGAGTATTTTAATAAACCAATATCTAATATTGTATTTATGGGAATGGGAGAGCCCTTGATGAATTACGAAAATCTTTTAATAGCAATTCAGAAAATTACACAAGAAGAGGGTTTAGGATTATCTCATAAGCGAATCACTGTATCCACCTCAGGTATTCCACATACCATAAAAAAAGTTGCGGATCAATCAGTTAAATTTAATTTAGCCGTATCGCTACATTCAGCAATACAGGAAAAAAGAGAAAAAATAATGCCTTTTAGTAAAAAATTTAATTTAGAATCTCTTTTAGTATCGCTACAATACTGGTACTCTAAAACAAAAACAAAAATAACTTTTGAATATATTGTTTTCAAAAATATAAATGATACAATAGAAGATATAAATGCTTTAGTTTCATATTGTAAAAAAATTCCTTGTAAAGTAAATATAATAGAGTATAATCCAATAGGAGATGATGAATTTTTACAAGCTAGTTCTGAGATTACAGATTTATATGTAAAAAAACTAAATCAAGCGGATATTAGCGCTACAATACGTAAATCTAGAGGAAAAGATATAGATGCCGCATGTGGACAATTGGCAAATAAAGTACAGAAAAATGCTAGTTAAAAAGGATAGCGAAATGATATAATATTATAACTCCGCTTTTTTAAATAACAAGCAAGCGTTATGACCCCCAAATCCAAATGTATTAGAGATAGCAACATTGATATCTCTTTTTTGAGCCTTATTAGCAGTAAAGTTAATTTTAGGATCTATATTTTCGTCTAATTCATTTAAATTAATTGTAGGAGCTACAATCCCTTCGTTTATGCTCATAATAGAGGAGATAGCTTCTATTACTCCAGCAGCACCAAGCAGATGCCCTGTCATAGATTTTGTGGAGTGTATATTCATTGAATATAAATGCTCTTTGAAAACATGTTTAATGGCTTTGCTTTCAGCTATATCTCCAAGAGGGGTTGACGTCCCATGCATATTAATAAGATCAATATCTGTATATGACATACCTGCATTTTTTATACAATTTTCCATTACACTTATAGCGCCCAACCCTTCAGGGTGTGGGGCAGTGATATGGTAG
The DNA here is from genome assembly GCA_023558315.1 of Flavobacteriaceae bacterium. Lineage (GTDB taxonomy): Bacteria > Bacteroidota > Bacteroidia > Flavobacteriales > Flavobacteriaceae > JAMJVX01. Next base: position 37,223 of record JAMJVX010000029.1, on the reverse strand, counting down.
GCGTCTGCAGTAAGTCCTACACCGCTTAATTCAGCATATATTGTAGCACCTCTTGCTTTGGCATGTTCATATTCTTCTAAAACGAGAGAGCCAGCACCTTCTCCTAAAACAAAACCATCTCTATCTTTATCAAAAGGTCGTGATGCTGTTTTTGGAGTATCATTTTTTGTAGATAATGCATGAAGGGCATTAAAGCCACCCACTCCAGAGTGATTTATTGCGGCTTCTGAACCTCCAGTAATCATAATATCAGAATGACCTAATAAAATGTAATTATAGGAATCAATTATTGCATTAGCAGATGAAGCACAGGCAGAGACTGTAGAAAAATTAGGACCTTTAAAATCATATTTAATTGAAATATGACCAGGTATAATATCAACAATTATTTTTGGAATAAAAAATGGATTGTATCTAGGAATTTCAGTATTTTCCTTTATCTCTTTATATAAAGTGTCAATACCTCCAATTCCTGAACCCCAAATAACCCCTATTCTATCTTTGTCTACTTTCTCTAAATTTAATGAAGAGTTTATAATAGCTTCATCAACAGCTATCATTGCGTATTGGGAAAAAAGGTCTAATTTTCTTATTTCTTTTCTGTCGAAATAATCATTCAGATTTAGCCCTTTAATTTCGCAAGCAAATTTAGTTTTAAAATTAGAGGTATCAAAATAAGTAATTAAATCGGCACCACTTACTCCTCTAGTAAGGCTATCCCAATACTCATTTAAAGTGTTGCCAATTGGAGTTATCGCTCCTATTCCAGTTACAACAACCCGTCTATTTTTCATAACTAAAGTTAACTTATTTTATAACTTTTTCTATATAAGTAATAGCTTCTTGTACAGTAACTATTTTTTCTGCATCTTCATCAGGAATTTGAATATTAAAACTTTTCTCTAATTCCATTATAATTTCTACGGTATCTAATGAATCTGCTCCAAGGTCGTTAGTAAAACTTGCTTTAGGAACTACTTCGTTTTCATCTACACCTAATTTATCAATAATGATTGACTTAACTTTTGATTCTATTTCTGACATAATTTTTAATTTTTAGGTGGGCAAATGTAAATCAAAAAAAATATATAAAAAGCGTTTTTTATTTTTTTTTATCCAAATTGTTCACAACTTACTCTAGTATTTTTTTGCTATACGTCATTATATATATGTTTTTTTAAATTTCAAATAACAGTGAAAATAATCTATTTTGTATAACTTTGCTTTTTAAAATGAATTTTTCCTCTACTTTACTAGAAAATGCGGTCAATGAGATTTCTCAACTTCCTGGAATTGGAAAAAGAACCGCATTAAGATTAGCCCTTCACCTTTTAAAACAGCCTAAAGAAAACACATTTAATCTAGCAAAAACATTAGAAAAATTTAGGGAAAACATAATTTTTTGTGAAAATTGCAATAATATTTCAGATACTCCAAAATGTGAGATTTGCAAGAATCCTAACCGAGACGAAAATGTATTATGTGTTGTTGAAGATATAAGAGATGTTATGGCTATTGAAAATACGGGACTATATAAAGGATACTACCATGTGTTGGGGGGTGTCATTTCTCCGATTGAAGGCATAGGGCCTCAGGACTTGGCAATTAATCTTTTAATTGAAAGAGTTTCCAATAGTAATATAAAAGAAATTGTTTTTGCATTTAGTACAACGATGGAAAGTGAAACAACACTTTTTTATATTCACAAAAAATTATCGCATCACGATACGATTTTATTTTCTACTATAGCTACTGGAATCCCAATCGGAAATGATTTAGAGTTTGCAGATGAAATGACCTTAGGCAGAAGTATTATGAAAAGAGTTCCCTATCAGAATTCAACTAGTTAGTCCTTCATTAACGTAAGCATTTTTTCTCCTACCCAATCTTCTTTGTAAACAGTCTCAATATTGTCAATTGATAAAATTTCTTTCATGACTTGCTCTTGTTTACTGTGTATATCCATTATTTCTTTATAGGGTGTGTCAGAAAAACTTATTAATGAATATTTGTGCTTCCACTGATTTGGATATTTTAATGAAAAATAGGTTTCAATTTGTTTTTGTAATATAAAATGGGGGTCAGCAGTTTTATTACTCATTTCATCGTAATTTAAAAAGGAAAATTCACTAATCGCATCAGTATTAGGTTTTCTTTCTTTTTCGTAGTTTTTGAAAGCAAGTTCCCAATTTTCAGGATATCTTTCTAAATTCTGGTAAAGCACAAAAACATCTTCAAATCCAGCATTCATGCCTTGCCCATAGAAGGGTAACATGGCATGAGCAGCATCTCCAATAACAGCAACTTTATCCCAATAACTCCAAGGGAAACATTTTATGGTTAATAATGCGCTTACAGGATTGTCTTGATAATTTTTTATTAATGATTCAGTAATTTCATTTAAATCAGGAAAATTTTCTTCAAAAAATAATTTTATTTTTTTTCTACTATCTATTGATTCAAAAGAATTTTCCCCTTCGAAAGGCAAAAATAAAGTAGCAGTAAAACTTCCATCTAAATTAGGCAACGCTATAAGCATATGTTTTTTACGAGGCCATATGTGTAACCCATTTTTATCTAATGGGTGTGTTCCATCATTTTTTGCAGGAATCGTTAATTCTTTATATCCTATTTTTAAGAATTTTTGTGAGTAATCATACCTACTTTTACGTTGCATTTTATAGCGTACTTTTGAGAAAGCACCGTCTGCACCAAAAATATGATCAAATTTAAGCACGTGATTTTTGTCATTATCTTCTGAATTCAAAACTACTTCAGCAGTGGGCAAATTTATATCCCATACTTTTGAGTTAAAAATAAATGTAACCCCATATTTTTCTGCTAAATCAATCATTTTCTTATTTAATGAAATTCTGGAAATAGAATATATCGCCTCGTTTTTTAAGCCGTAATTTTGTTTTAAGGTATTTTTTTCTTCATGAATTACTCTATAATTCATTGGCATAGACAGTTTTAAAATCTCTGAATCAATTCCAATTTTTTTGAGTGTTTTGATTCCTCGATAAGAAAGCGCTAAATTTATAGAACGACCAGAAAAACCTTTTTTACGAATATCTTCTCTACGTTCAAAAACAGTAACTTTATGTCCTTTTTTTATTAAGTAAATGGATAATAAAGTACCTATTAATCCACTACCTATTATTGCGATATTCTTATTTTTCATATATGAAGGAAGCAAAGGTATAAAAGTTATTATATTTGCAGATTATTTGAGAAATATTATGACAAAAAACGAATATAATAAGTGGAATTTAATATTAGGATGGAGCGTTTTTACTATCGCTTTATTCATTTTTGGGATGACTGTTGAACCTACAGCAAGTTTTTGGGATGCAGGAGAATACATAGCGACGTCTGCGAAACTTCAAGTGGGACACCCTCCAGGCGCTCCTTTCTTTCAAATGATGGGCGCTTTTTTTTCAATGTTTGCTTTAAACAGTGAAAAAGTTGCATTGATGATTAATTATATGTCCGTATTTTCTAGTGCTTTTACCATCTTATTTTTATTTTGGACACTCACAATTCTTCTTAAAAAACTACCCATATTTACCGAATTAAATACTTTAAAAAGTAAAGTAACTTTCTTTGGAAGTGCTTTAATTGGGGCTCTAATATTTTGTGTCTCAGATAGTTTTTGGTTTAATGCAGTAGAAGCAGAAGTGTATGCTATGGCAACATTGGTTTTATCGCTTCTTTTTTGGTTGGGCTTAAGATGGGAACAAGAGATGAATACACCTAAGGGAGATAGATGGCTTTTATTAATTTCATTTGTTATTGGATTGTCTTTTGGAGTACACTTTATGGGACTTTTGACCATTCCTGCCATTGGAATGATTTACTATTTTAAAAACACAAAAAAAGTAACTGTCAAGAGTTTTATTATTGCAAACATAGTTTCTGTATCTGTCTTGTTGTTTATTTTTAAATTATTACTTCCTCTAACTTTAGGCTTTTTTGGAAACTCAGAGGTGTTTTTTGTAAACACATTTGGATTGCCTTTTCATAGTGGAACTGTTATAGCAACCTTAATCATAATTCTGTTTTTTGTATTTGCTCTTCAATTTACTAGAAAGAAAAATTGGGTTAATTTGAATACAGGAATATTATGCATATTATTTATTTTTATTGGGTTTTCATCATGGGTGATGATTCCAATTCGCTCTAATGCGAACACAGTTATAAATGAAAATGCCCCTTCCGATGCAAGACTTTTATTAGCGTATTACAATTTAGAACAATATCCAGAAACACATCTTTTTTATGGACCTATGTTTTCAGATATGTATGCAGGACAGGATGAAGACAACCCCTATATAGATGATAAACCTAAATATGAAAAAGATTTAGAAAAAGGGAAATATGTCATTGTTAATGAGTGGAAAAACTCTAGGATTAATGCAAACAGTAAGCACTCAGGATTTTTGCCGAGACTGTGGAGTAGTGAGCACGCTGTCAATTATATGCAATTCACTAAACCTTTATCCTTTAAAATAGCTAAAGAATATAAAAACAATCAATACATAAAACAAGCGGTATTAAGATTTAAGCAAGAAATTAGTCAAGGAGACGTTACCGCAGAAGATTATCACCAATTCTTTAAAGAGATGTCTTATTATATAGAGATAGAAAAACCTTCTTTGTGGAGTAATATTCAATATCTTTTCTCATATCAAATGGGATATATGTATTGGCGTTATTTTATGTGGAACTTTACAGGACGTCAAAACGACATACAAGGAAAATATACCTTATTAGATGGTAATTGGATAAGTGGTATCCCATTTATAGATAGTATGCGTTTAGGAAATCAGGAATATTTGCCTTCAGATTTTAAAGAAAACAAAGCGAGAAACACCTATTATTTCTTGCCCTTTATATTAGGAATTATAGGCTTATATTTTCTATATAGTTCTGATAAAAAATATTTTTGGATATTAACCTTATTCTTTCTCTTTACGGGTTTAGCTCTGAAAATATATCTAAACGAAAGACCTTTTGAGCCTAGAGAAAGAGATTATGCCTTAGTAGGTTCCTTTTATGTATTTGCAATATTTATAGGAATAGGGGCTTTTAACCTATTGAGAAAGATAAAATCTATAGGAAAACAAAAATTCCTATATCCATTGACATTTATTTTTCTATTAGCAATCCCCGTACTAATGGGTTTTCAAAATTGGGATGATCATGACAGGTCTAATAGATATACTGCCCAATCTATGGCAAAGTCTTATTTGCAGTCTATTCAAAAAGATGCGGATGCAATTATTTTCACTATTGGAGATAATGACACATTTGCTTTATGGTATGCACAGGATATAGAGGGGTATAGAACAGATGTAAGAACTATTAATACTAGTTTGTTAGCTACAGATTGGTATATAGACCAAATGAAAAGAAAGACCTATGAAAGCAATCCTATCCCTTCTCAAATCACTCATGATTTGTATGCTTTTGGAACTAGAGATTATATAAAGTATGAATCTCTTGTAGATTCTTTGCGTTGGGATATTAAGGATTTTGTAAATTGGGTAGCAAGTGACCATCCCAAAACAAAATATAAAACATTGATAGAACAAGCAGGGGTTGACCCGGATGATTATCCAAAAAGTACTCAAAACTTGGTATATTATCCTACAAATAAAATTAGAATTCCAGTTAATAAAGAAAATGTCTTAAAATACGGAATTGTAAAGCCAAAAGATTCTGCTTTAATAGTACCGTATATAGACGTAAACCTGCCTAAAAGTGGGATTACTAAAAACCAAATGATGATGTTGGATATTATGGCTAACAACGATTGGAAAAGACCTATTTATTTTACAGGAGGAAGTTACGATAGTTCTGAATATATCTGGATGAAAGAATACTTGCAGTTAGAAGGGCTTGTATATAAACTAATACCTATTAAAACCCCACTTAACAAAGATAATCCATACTTACTTGGAAGAATTGATACGGACTTAATGTACGATGTAGTAATGGAATGGGATTGGGGAAATTCTGAAAGAGATGATATTTATCACGATCCAGAAACAAGAAAAAATGGGATTTCTTATAGAAGTAATATGGCGAGATTGTCGGAGCAACTAATCAAAGAAGAAAAATACGAGAAGGCTGAAAAAGTCATAGATTTAGCGATAGAAAAAATGCCAGTGGATTATTTTCAATACTATAGTTTGTTGCCTCCTTTCATTGATGGGTATTATCAATTAGAGAAAACAAAAAAAGCACAAGATTTATATAATTCAGTGATAGAAAAATATGAAGAACGAATGAATTATTATTTATCCCTAAAGCGTGGAAATCAATATGTGATAGGAGAGGAGATAATCACAGATATAGAGAGGTATAAAACCTTTATGGAAGTGATTATAAAACACGAGGATAAAAAGATGATAAAGGAAAACATGGATAGGTTTGTAGAAAGCGCAAAACCATTTAAGTATCTTTATGGAGAATATGATTTTTATTCGTCAATAATAGATATGAGTATCGCTTATTATATGGTAAATGAAACTAAGAAAGCGAGAGATATTATAGAACAAAACATTAGAAAATACGATGAAAGATTAAATATTTTCATAGATCTTTCACCAGATACTCGCTTAGCCATTGAAGATAGAATAGAAAGCCAATTAAATAGGTACCAATATTTATTAGATTTGGTAAAAGAAAATGACTCAATTAAATATTTCCAACAAAAACAAACGGCTTTTGAAGCATTGAAAGAAAAGTTGGAAAGTGGGGAAGTTGAATAAATTAGAGTTTTTTATAAAAACTTGAATACGAGATTCTATGGAACTTTTTTTCGTTGAAGAATCCAATAAAAATTTAGAAGTAGGAACATCCATTGTTTTTTCTGAGAGCGAGAGCAATCATTTAAAAAACGTATTTCGCAAAGAAATTGGGCATAAAGTTTCTGCTACTAATGGCCAAGGGCTTCACTTAAAAGTAGTTATTGAAGAATACAACAAAAAACAGATAAAAGGGACTGTTGTTGAAAAGGAAGAACATACGCTACCAAACTATTCTTCGCATATTGCAATTGCTCCTACTAAAAACATCTCGCGATTTGAATGGTTTTTAGAAAAATCAGTTGAGATTGGCGGAATATCAGAAATTACTCCCATAATTACAAAACACTCGGAGCGTAAGATTATAAAAATTGAACGATGTGAGAAAATTATACAGTCGGCTCTTAAACAATCTCATCAGTTTATTTTACCCAAATTTAATCCAGTAATATCCTTTGATGAGTTTGTAAAAAAAAATCAAAAGGGATATATAGCGCACTGTTATCAAGAAGAGAAAAGCCCTCTTTTTAGTGCGATTACTAAGGGTGAAAAGAATATTGTTTTAATAGGCCCTGAAGGAGATTTTTCAAAAGATGAAGTAGCACTAGCTATAGAAAACAATTATACTCCTGTAAATTTAGGAAATCAAAGATTAAGAACGGAGACCGCAGGAGTAGTTGCGTGTCATATGATTTCTTTAAAAAATAGTCACTTCGCACTCTAAATCTATCTCAAAATTAGTTGCTACTTTTTCTTGCACTATTCGTGCGAGTTCAACTATTTCACTGCCTTTTGCATTGTTGTGGTTTACTAACACTAAAGGTTGATTTGTATGCACCCCAGCATTTTTATATCTCATTCCTTTTAAATCAGATTTTTCGATTAGCCAAGCTGCAGGGATTTTTACCTTATCATTTGATTCATTATAGCAAGGAATATCAGGATATTGTATTTTAAGCGTATTATAATGCGCAAGATTTACAATAGGATTTTTAAAAAAACTACCCGCGTTCCCTAATTCTGTGGGATTGGGCAATTTACTTTTCCTAATTTGGATAATAGCATCAGATACCTCTCTAATGGTAGGATTTTCTGAGGAGAGTATTTCTTTTATACTTCCATAACTATAATTTGTCCTATGGTAATTGGGCTTTTGCAGCTTTATAGTGATACTAGTGATTATATACTTTCCTTTTAATGTAGTTTTAAAAATAGAATTCCTATACCCAAATTGGCAATCCTCTTTGGTAAAAGTTCTACTTAAACCGTTTTCCACATTAAGGGTTTTACAACTTAAAAATACATCTTTTAGTTCAACGCCATAAGCTCCTATATTTTGTACAGGCGATGCGCCAACATTTCCAGGGATTAAGGATAGATTTTCTATACCTCCATAATTATTTTGCAAACACCATAACACAAAACTGTGCCAGTTTTCTCCTGCAGCACATTCTATAATTACATCCTCCTTAGTTTCTTCAACTACTTTGATGTCTTTATTATTAATGTGTAGACACAACGCATCTAAATCTTTTGTAAATAAAATATTGCTACCCCCACCTAATATAAATGTATTTGGATATTTGTTTATGGATAAAACTTCTTCAAGCTCTTTTGTGCTATTTATAGAAATAAAATACTTCGCAGATACATCAACCCCAAAGGAATTGTACGGTTTAAGGTTGTAATTTTTTGTAATTGTTTTCAAAATTTAAAACTAAATGCAAAAATCATTATTTTTTTTAATTATAGATATATTTTTGTCCAAAAAATAGCATTGAAAAAATATGGCCTTATCGGTAAAAATATAGATTATTCTTTTTCTAAAGATTTTTTCACAAAAAAAGTATTTCCTTCATATCCCTCTCAAAAACTTGAATATGTAAATTTTGATATTGAAAATATTGAGAAAGTAAAATTGATTTTAAAAGATAAAGATGTTGCAGGATTAAATGTTACTATCCCATATAAAGAACAAATCATTACTTACTTAGACGATATAGAGGACGAAGCAGAGAGCGTAGGCGCTGTGAATACGATTTATTTCACAAAAGACAGGAAAAAGATAGGATTTAATACAGATATCTATGGTTTTGAGCAGACATTAAAACAGACAAAAAAAACGTTTTCTAATGCGTTAATATTGGGAACAGGTGGCGCATCAAAGGCGGTAAAATTTGTTTTAGAAAAAAACAAGATAGATGCTAAGTTCATTACCCGTAACCCCTCAGAAAGTACTCATATTTCCTATGAGAATCTTACTATGGAAGAAGTAAATTTAAATAAGTTGATTATAAATTGTACCCCATTGGGAACCTTCCCAAATATATCTGAATCTCCTTCTATTCCTTATGACGGTATAACAAACAAGCATTGTTTAATAGATTTAATTTATAATCCAAGAGAGACTCTTTTTCTAAAACAAGGGAAGAAACGAGGCGCAATTGTACTAAACGGATTACATATGTTGGAGAATCAAGCAATGAAATCTTGGCAGATTTGGAATAGTTAACCAATTTACTTTTTTTTTAGTACATTTGCTTTTTTAAAAAAAACGCTTACTAGATAAGTTTAAATACCATTTATAATAATAAGGTGATGAATAATAATACATTAATACAAGAAGAAAATCAAGAAAATAACATTGAAGTAGTTGAGATAGAAAATAATTCTTTAGCTGAGGACATCGGTGATAAATCGCTAGAAGAGTATAAGGAATTATTAGAAGAGAAGTTAAAGTCACCTGAATGGATGACACATGATAGTATTATTCAAAATATTATAAAAAATTTCACAAAAAAAAGCCAAGAGGAATACGAATTAAAAAAAGAGGAATTTCTGAGTAATAAAGAAGAGGATGATTCAGAAGTTTTTTATTACAATTCTCCAGTCAAAAAAGAATTCGATTCACTAAAAAGAGAGTATAAAAGCAGGAAGAGAAAGCACTTTGAAAATGTTAAGATTACACAAGATCAAAATTTAGAAAGAAAAACTGCTATTATAGAAGAAATTAAAAACTTAATTAATGTTAATCAAGATATAAGAAGTATTTATAAAAGGTTTAGAGAGCTTCAACAAGAGTGGCATAAAATTGGTTTTGTTCCCATAGTTAAAAGGAATGATGTTTGGCAAACATATAAGCATAGTATTAAAATATTTTATGATTTTCTCTATCTAAACAAGGAATTAAGAGAAAAAGATTTTAAGTATAATTATGAGGAAAAGGTAAAGATTATTGAGAAAGCAAAGGAATTGATTAACCACAATAATCCAATGTTTGCTGCTCATAGCATTAACAACTTACATATTAAATGGAGAGAGGATTTAGGTCCAGTGCAAAAGGAATACAAAGAAGAGTTGTGGCAGCAATTTCAAGAAATAACAAAAGCAATTTATAATAAGAAAGAAATTTTCTTAAAAAACAAAAAGGAAATTTCTTTAGATAATCTAAAAGAGAAAGAAAGTATTCTTAAAAAGTTAGAGGGGATTCTTAATAAAGAAATAACTACTACTAAAGGATGGGTAATTGCTTTTGATAACTTCAAGGATTTGCAAAAACAATTTAACAATGTAGGATTTGTAGATTACAAAGAGGGAAAAGAGAATAGAAAGAAGTTTAGAAAAGTAACAGAGCAAATTTTAAAGAAGAGATACCAGTTTTTTAAAGAATTAAATAAGAAAATAAAAGACAATAAAGTATTTAAAAAGAATTTAATCACAGAATTAGAATCTATTCTAAAAGATAAAAAATGGCGAACTTTTTACGAAAGAGTAAAAGAAATTAATGATGAATGGGAAGAGAGAGGGGTCAATAATAAAGACACATTAGAAGATAAATTTAGAGATTTACATTATATATATTTAGACAATTATAAATTAGAGAATGAGGAAATAGACTTCAAAGTTTTAGAGAAAAAAGATAAATACTATCAAAATTTAGAAGATTTGACTTTTAATGAAGTGAAATCTGAATTTTTATCACAATTGGACTCTATTTATAAAGAATGGAAAATGATTGGTCTAAATAGAACAAACAAAGATTTTCAAGTGCTGAAATCAACTTTATATAAAGTGATAGAAAAGCAGGAAAAATTAAATCAAGAATTAAAATCAGAATACAAATTTGAAGTTAACCTACTCGATTTAAGAAATAATAAAAAGTTGTTTTTAAAAGAACTCAGTTTTATTCAAAGAAAAATAGGGGAAAAAATAGAGGAATTAAGAATCATAGAAAACAATCTAAACTTCTTTAATTCATCAAACGGAAACAATAATATTCTTAAAAATACTATCACTAAAAAAGACAACTTAACGAAAGAAATAGATATTTGGAAAAAAAATCTAAATGCTATGCAAAAAGTTAAAAAAACAATGGATTTTTAATCTAGAAAATCTATTTTGAAAACAGGTGTTGTTTATTCTTCACAAGGAAGTATTTATAGAATAAAAACGAGTACTGGAAAAGTTTATTTTTCTAAAATTAAGGGAAAGTTTAGAAACATCAAGACGATTAGTACTAACCCAATTGCAGTAGGAGACAAGGTAGACTTTACGGTCAATAAAGAAGATGAAACTGGGATTATTCAACATATACATCCGCGGAAGAACTATCTTATAAGGAAATCGGTAAACCTTTCCAAAAAAATACAAATAATTGCATCTAATATTGATATCGCTTTTATTCTAGTTACTATTAAAGACCCTAAAACTACGGAAACATTTATTGATAGAATGTTAGTAATGGCAAATGCTTATAACATAAATGCCAAAATCCTTTTTAACAAAATAGATTTATCATTAGATAAAGAAGAACAAGAAAAATTTGATAGTTTATATACAAATTACACCAATATTGGGTATCAATGTTTGAAAATATCAGCGTTAAAAAACCAAAATATAAATCAATTGAAGGAGATAATGAGGGACAACACTTCTTTGTTTATAGGTCATAGTGGTACAGGAAAGACGACTCTTATAAATACTATTGACCCAACGCTAAATCTAAAAACACAATCAATTTCTATAAACCATAAACAAGGGCAACATACTACTACTTTTGCTAGTATTTATGATATTGAAAAAAATACAAGAATTATAGATACGCCTGGGATAAAGGGATTTGGGTTAGTTAATATTAACAATGATGATATTGCGAAATTTTTTCCTGATTTTACCAATTTTTATTCTCATTGTAAATTTAATAATTGTACACATATTAATGAACCTGAATGCAGTATAAAGCAAATGATTTTAGAGGGAAAGATTAAAGAAAACAGATATCAAAATTATTTAAAACTTTTAGAAGAGGATAAATTATATAGATAAATGAAAGCAGTTTTACAAAGAGTTAAAGAAGCATCGGTTGAAGTAGATGGCAAAATTGTATCAAGTATAAATAATGGACTTTTAGTATTATTAGGAATTAGCACTGAGGATTCATTTAATGAAGATGTAAAACTAATGGCTAGCAAAATTGTCAATCAAAGAATATTTAATGACGAAGAGGGGAAGATGAATTTATCCGTTAAACAAATCAAGGGTGAAATTTTACTAGTAAGTCAGTTTACCCTAATGGCAAATACCAAAAAAGGAAATAGGCCCTCTTATATTAATGCGGCAAAACCAGATGTTGCTATTCCAATCTATGAAGCAGTTATTGAGGAAATAGAAAATTTATTGGAAAAACAAATAGGAGTGGGAGTCTTTGGAGCAGATATGAAAGTGTCTCTCGTCAATGATGGTCCTGTAACTATTATAGTGGACACAAAAGGCAAGTAATTCCTTTTATACGCTAAAAACCTTTATAGCATTTTGAGTAGTGCTTGTCACTACTTTTTCTTCTGAGCAATTATAAATTGAAGCAATCTTTTCTACAATATATTTCAAATAGGAACTCTCGTTCCTTTTTCCTCTGAAGGGTACAGGCGACAAATAGGGGGCATCCGTTTCTAAAACAATTTTTTCTAATGGGATTTGCGATAAAAAAGTATCAATTTTCCCGTTTTTGAAAGTGACAATTCCACCTATTCCTAAAAGTAATCCCAATTTTATAATTTTTTGTCCTTCGTCTAATGTTCCTGAAAAACAATGAAAAATCCCATTTAATGTTGAAGGGTTATTTTCTTTTAATGTTTTATATACATAGTTAAAAGCGTCTCGGCAATGTATAACAATAGGTAAATTATAGTGTAAAGCTAAATTAATTTGTTCTTGAAAGACAAAGAGTTGTTCCTCTAAAAATGATTTATCCCAATATAAATCAATTCCTATTTCTCCAATCGCGTGAAAATAATCTTTGTGAGTTTCTATTGTTTTCTTTACGAAATCCAATTCAGTTTTATAGTTTTCTTTTACGTAGCATGGATGCAATCCAGCCATTAAGTATACATATTCAGGATATTTTTCTTTTAGAGCAAACATTTTATCCATATGAGAGGAGTCAATGGCTGGCAGAAAAAATTTATTTACACCTACATCTAATGCTCTCTTTATAGTAGTATCAATATCTTTGTCAAAATCTTTTAGATATAGATGCGTATGGGTATCTATTAAATTCATAAACACAAAATTACTACAATCCTTATTAATGATAGACAAAAATAAATACGTATCCATGCGTTTAAAAAAGATTAAATCAGCACACTATATTATAGAGGCAACAATTTCAGATAAAAGAGGGACTTTCTTAATTGACACAGGAGCCTCCAATAGTTGTATAGATGAATTAAAACAAAAAGGATTCAATTTAAAAGTAAAAGAAGAAAATGTAAAAGTTACAGTTGCATCTCCAGGAATTCTCAATGCTATTTTAACAAAAAATTGTTTTATAAAATTTAAAAGTAATTATAAAAAAAGAATGTTTTTTTTATTAATTGATATGAGCCCAATTAATACCTCTTTGAAAGAAAATGAAATTCAAGAGATTGATGGTATATTAGGTGCTGATTTCCTAAGTAAGACAAAGGCAATTATTGATTATGGAAAAAATAAAATATATCTAAAGCTCTAAAGCACTCTCTATATTATTATCCATCAATAATTCTTCGGGTTTTTCTAGGGCTTCTTTTACCGCTAATAAAAATCCTACAGATTCTTTTCCATCAATAATTCTATGATCATAAGATAAAGCCAAATACATCATAGGACGTATTTCCACTTTTCCATCAACAGCAATAGGACGTTGTAAAATATTGTGCATTCCCAATATCCCTGATTGAGGAGGGTTGAGAATTGGAGTCGATAACATAGAGCCAAAAATACCTCCATTAGAAATAGTAAATGTACCTCCTGTCATCTCGTCAACAGTAATAACGCCATCTCTTGCTCTCGTCGCTAAACGTATTATTTCTTTTTCTATCCCACTGAAAGATAATTGTTCAGCGCTTCTAATCACAGGAACGACTAATCCTTTGGAGCCAGATACAGCAATGCTTATATCGTAATAGTCAAAAGTAACCATATTGTCTCCATCAATCATAGAGTTTACTGCGGGGTAAAGTTTTAAGGCGCGAATAACTGCTTTCGTAAAGAAACTCATAAATCCTAATTTCACACCGTGCTTTTTCTCAAAGGACTCTTTATGTTGATTTCGTACCTTAAATATATAAGACATATCAACTTCGTTAAAAGTAGTAAGCATTGCCGTTTCATTCTTTACACTTACTAATCTATCTGCTATTTTTCTTCGTAGAAGAGACATTTTCTTTTGCGTAGAATTACGCTCCCCTTTCCATTCTGGAGCTGTGCCCATCGCAGGAACGGCATTTATAACGTCTGCTTTTGTAATACGCCCATCTTTTCCTGTACCTTTTATAGTATTTGTAGGAATATTTTTTTCTGCGATTATTTTTTTAGCCGCTGGGGAAGCCTCACCCGTAGCATATGTCGTGGCAGTGGATTTGTTTTCAGAAATGTCATTAGCAGTTTGATTTTCTACAGGAGTAGAAACAGTTTCTTTTTTGCTAGTATTTTCATTTGGGGTTCCTGAAGGATCTATCAAGCAAGCAATTTCTCCAACGGCAACGGTATCTCCTTCCTTTACTTTTATAGTGACCACGCCACTAATTTCTGCGGGAAGTTCTAAGGTAGCCTTATCAGAATCAACTTCTGCAATAGGTTGATCTTTTTCTACGTAGTCGCCGTCTTTAACAAGCCATTGCGCTATTTCTACTTCTGTGATTGATTCGCCCGGAGAGGGAATTTTCATTTCTAAAACCATAAAATGAGTAATTTTTTTGCAAATATATAAATATACTTAATTAATATAAGTGCAATTAAAAGAGAATATTATAAAATTAAAAAAAAATTAATAAAATCGCATTTTCATTAAAAAAAACTAATCAAAAGCACAACTTAATAGTTACTTAAAATAATGAATAATAACAACTTATGATTACAATGAATAAAACACGAATTTATTTTTTTTGATTTTTTTATTAAAATAGTTATTTTTTTCTTAAAACTTTGACTTATATTTGCGCCCAAATTATTTATAGTTATGAGAAAAATATTAATTAACACAATCCTAATAGGATTCATTGCAGTGCAATTTAGTTTTGCGCAGCAAGAAATAACAGGAACTGTTATTGACGAATCTGGATTGCCACTTCCGGGTGCCAATGTGATTATACAAGGCACAAATACGGGAGTAGCTACAGATTTTGATGGAAACTATTCTATAAATGCATCGCAAGGTGATGTTTTAGAATTTAGTTTCATAGGTTATGCTAATCAAAGCGTAACGGTAGGCGAAGATAGAAGTTATAATGTAACTTTATCTGCAGATACTTCATTAGATGAAGTAGTATTAACTGTTTTAGGAACAGAAAAGAAAAAAGATGAAGATTTGTCTTCTACAACAACTGTAGAGGTAGGACAAGTACAAAGAGCTGGAGAATCAGGAGTACTTCAAGGACTTTCTGGAAAAACTTCAGGGGTTAACATTACACGTAACTCTGGAGATCCTGGTGCGGGTGCTTACATCCAAATTAGAGGGCAAAACACTATTTTAGGAGATAATAGTCCTTTAATTGTATTAGACGGTGCGCTAATCTCAAATGCCTCTTATGGTGGAGGTACTGCAGGTGTGGTACAACAATCTCGTCTTAATGATATTAACCCAGATGATATAGAATCTATTTCTGTAATTAAAGGTGCTTCTGCAGCAGCTATTTACGGAACAGGTGCGGCAAACGGAGTTATCGTTATTAAAACAAAAGCTGGAGCAAAAGGCTCAGGTGCGAAAGGTTGGTCTATTAATGTAAAACAAGGCGTAGCAGTTGATCAAATAAATATTGAATGGGAAAAACAAGGTATTTTTGGTCAAGGATTATACGATAGATATAGTGCTACTAGTGGTTTTAGTTATGGTGATAAGATTGCTAATAGATCAGGTGGTGCAGACGTACAAGACACAACTGGTCAAAAATTCGTTGCAGATGATGGTACAGTATATGGAGTCATAGCTTCTGGTACATCTACAAATCCATCTGGAGGAAAAAATAGTAAAGAAGTATTTAATCAATCTAACAGAGATGCTGTCTTTAGAAATGGATTGACTTTAGATACAAATATTGGAGTAAATTACAATTCAGAAAATTCTCAAACTTATATGAGTTTCTCAAGATGGGACCAACAAGGGATTATTAATGGGAATTCTGATTACAAAAGAAATACAATAAAATTAAACAATACTACTAAACTAAATGATTGGTTAACAGTAAAATTAGCGTCTACTTTTATTAATATTAATTCTAATCGTATTCAAACTGGGTCAAATCTTGCAGGACTTTATTTAGGATATTTAAGAAATGCTCCAGATTTTGACATTAGAGATTACAAAGGAACAAATCACAGTGCGACTGGAATTTTAACTCCAAATTCTCATAGGTCTTATAGAAGATATTTAGGAACATACAGAAGATTTAATAATTCAACAGGTTCTTTTTCATACTTAAGTCCAATTTATAATAATCCATTATGGACAATAAATGAACAAAAAGACTTAAATGATGTTACTAGATTTATCGCTTCTCCAGAGGCTATGTTTAAAATTACAGATAACTTGAATTTAACTACAAGATATAGTATTGATTACTTCCAAGATAATCGTCAACGTTTACAACCAGCTGGATCATCTAGTACAGGTGTAAATGGTTTTTATGATGAAGATAGATATTCTGTATCAAAAGAACAGATTAACGTTTTTATTAATGGAAATCAAGACTTTTCTGAGGATATTAAATTTAATTATACCTTAGGATATCAATCTTTACAAGATTCTTATAGAAGATTATCTGCTGGTGAAACAGTATTTACCAACCCAGATCAAGAATATCTAAATTTAGGAAATACAACTAATGAAAATCTTGGGGCTTCTTCTTATTATGAATTGACACGTAATTCTGGAGGGTATGCAATTTTAGATTTTGATTTATTTGATAATTTACTAGTTCAATTAACAGGTAGAGCGGAAACGCTATCAACATTGCCTGGTAGAGGTCTTATATTTTATCCGAGTGCTTCTGCAGGATATAAGCTTACGGATTTAATTGGTGCACCTGATATCGTATCTTTTGCAAAAGTAAGAGGTTCATGGGGGCAAGTTGGAGTAGGACCTAATGCGTATGCAACTTCTACAGTTTATGGAACAGGGGGGGTTTTCTCTTCATGGGGTGATGGTTTTGGAGCGCCATTATATGGAAATCCATTTACTAGATCATCTTTAAGAGGTAATCCAGACTTAAAAGAAGAAAGAATTACTGAAATTGAAGCAGGCTTTGATTCTAGATTTTTAAATGATAAAATTTCTCTTTCATTTACGTATTATAATAGAGAAACGAGAGATGGTATTTTAAATTTACCAGTACCAACGTCTACGGGATTTTCTACAGAATATAAAAATGCTACGTTAATAGTAAATTCTGGTTTTGAGATAGATTTAGGAGGAACAATTTTACATACAAATGACATGAATTTTAATGCTAATTTAAGTTTTACTAGAAACGTAAATGAAGTAAAAGATTTAGCGGGAAGTAGTTATTACGGATTAGATGGATTTACAAGTACATCTTCTGGTGTGGAGGAAGGATATGCGTTTGGCGCACTTAGAACAGGAGTTTATGCAACAAAAGACGATGGTAGTTATGAGTTAAATTCACTTGGATTTCCAACTGCAGCAGCAGAAAAGAAAATTATAGGTGATCCAAATCCAGATTTTAGAGCAGGACTTGGATTAAATTTCTCTTATAAAAAATTCTCTTTCACGTCTTTGATTGAAACTTCTCAAGGAAACGATGGATGGAATGGTACAAGAGGTGTATTAAGATATTTTGGAATTCACCCAGACACAGCGATTGAAAGTGTGAATGATACAGGGAAAGACATTGTTAATGCTTTTGGTCAAACTATACCAGCTGGAGAAACTTTTAGAGGTTATGTAGAAGATTTTGGAGGCGGACCTGTAGCAGTAGATCATGCTTGGTGGAGATCTAACGGTGGAGGTTTTGGCGATGTTGGTGAAATCTTTATTGAAGATGCTTCTTGGACAAAACTTAGAGAGGTTACTTTAGGCTATGATTTTGGAGATGTATTAAAATCTGCAGGAATACAAAACCTTTCGGTTAGTGTTGCAGGTAGAAACTTAATTACGCTGACAAATATAAAAGGGTATGACCCTGAAAATAATTTAACGGGTGCGTCTAGAGGACGTGGATTGGAATACTTTAGTAATCCAGGAACTATGTCATTCTTAGGAACTGTTAACTTATCATTTTAATTAATTTAAATTAAAACAATAATATTATGAAAAATATAATTAAATTTTTATACATTACTTTCGCATCGTTATTAATATCTTCATGCGAAAATTATACAGAAGGGTTAAATGATAATCCTAACGCTTTTACACAAGTGGCTCCAGAGTTAGTTATAGGTCAAGTTCAATTGGCTTATATGAAACTTATGGAGAGTAATACGGCAAGATATGCAAATATATTTGCTAATCAGATGCATGGATGTGATAGACAATATTTAACTTTGAATACCTATTCTGAAAATAGAGCAAATTACAACGATATGTGGAATGATGCGTATATTTCAGGAATAGCACAAGCGAAATTAATTATTGATAATGAAAAATCATCAAATACATTGAAAGGTGTTGCCCAAATATTACAAGGAAGTTTATATGCTGAATTAGCATTGTTGTATGGTGATATACCTTTTACTCAAGCAGTTAACCCTGATGAGTATCCTAATCCTACATTCGACAGTCAACAAAGTGTCATAGAAGGTGGAATTGCACTAATTAAGGCTGGAATAGCAAATGTAGGTACTTCTACTACAGTTAGTGCTGCTTTTGGTGGTAATAGAATCGCTGGAGGAACATGGGCAGAAGCTGGAAATACGTTAGTAGCGAGATATGAATTGTCTTTAGGCAACTATGCTGCTGCTATTACTGCGGCTACAGATGGTATTGCTTCTAGAGCTAATGATTTAGTTGTGCAACACGGTACTTCTTTAGATAATAGAAATTTGTATTACCAATTTACTATAGATGCTAGACAACAATATTTATGTGCTGCTAATAATGGTTCTGCAGGACAACAATCGCACTTGTACAATTTGTTGAAATCAAGTACGGTTTCAGGTAGTGCAGTAACCAGAACTTTAGCTACTTCTGGAGATTCTTATAGACTTTCACATTATTTTATAGATTCTGATGAAATCGTTGAATTAAATAGTAATACTGGAGCGAGATTTGCTCAAACAGCAAGTTTTCCTTTAGCTAGCTATTACGAAAATCAATTGATTTTAGCTGAAGCAAACTATAAAAAGAGTTCTAAGGATGAAGCTGCAGCGAGAACTAATTTGAATAATGTAAGAACTGAACTAGTTGCAGAATATAATGCTTTAGGATTTAAGGATGCAAGTGGTAATGGAATTACAATTACTCAAAATGATTTCCCTACTACAAGTGCTACAGGAGATGTATTATTACGCCAAATATTGGAAGAAAAATACATCACATTAATAGGAGAAGTTGTTACTTTCCATGATTTAAGAAGAACAGGCAACTTTTTGAATGTACCTCTTAAAGCCGGAGCTAGTTTATCTACATTCCCTCAAAGGTTTTTATATCCTCAAGGAGAAGTAGATAATAACTCAAGTATTCCTACACCAACACCTGGTTTTGTAGATAAAACGACGGTATTAGGAAAGACTTACTAAAAATAGTTTAGTAGTATATGTATTAAAAAGCGCTCCAATTGGGGCGCTTTTTTTATTTTTATACCATGATAAAAACAACGCTTAATAAATTGATGGTATGTTTAGTCATTTTGGCTATAACTTCATGTATAAAATATCATGAAAACCCAAATGCATTTTACAAAATAGCTCCTGAATTATTGATTGGTCAAGTACAACTAGCCTATATGAATCATATGGAAGGTAATGCAGCAAGACAAGCTTCGTATTATGATAATCATTTTCATGGATGTGATAGATCTTATTTAACTTCAAATACCTACGGAGAAAACAGAGGAAGCTATAATGATATGTGGAGTGATGTATATATAGAAGGTATTTCAATCGCTAAATTAGTTATAGAAAATAAAAGTTCATCCCCCTTACTAAAAGGGGTAGCGCAAATTCTTCAAGGAAGTTTGTATGCTGAAATGGCACTTTTATTTGGAGATGTCCCTTATAGTCAAGCAGTTAATCCAGATGAATATCCCCATCCTGTTTATGATGCGCAACAAAGTGTAGTAGAAGGAGGGATAGCACTTATTAAAGCAGGGATAGCAAATGTAGGAGACGTTACCATTAGTGAAGGTTATGGTGGAAATAGATTAGCAGGTGGAACATGGACAGTAGCCGCAAATACATTAGTAGCGAGATATGAATTGTCTTTAGGTAATTATGATGCAGCTATTGCTGCAGCTACAAATGGAATAGATAAAAGAGCCGAGGATTTAGTAACTCAACACGGAACGGAATATTATAATAAAAATCTTTTTTATCAATTTACTGTAGATGAAAGAGATGGCTATCTATTCGCCGCTGATAATTCAAGAAAAGGAAATCAATCTCATTTATACAATTTGTTAAAATCAAGTACTATATCTGGAAGTGAAGTAACAAGAGTTTTAGATACATCTGGAGATTTTTATAGATTTTCACATTATTTTATAGATTCTGAGTATGGTATAGTTCGTCTTAATTATAATATAGGTGTGAGATTTGCTCAAACAGCAAGTTTCCCTTTAGCGAGTTATAATGAAAATCAATTGATTTTAGCTGAAGCAAACTATAAAAAGAGTTCTAAGGATGAAGCACCAGCGAGAACGCATTTGAATAATGTAAGAACAGAATTAGTCAATGAATATAATGCTATAGGTTTTAAAGATGTAAGTGGGAATACAATAACCATAACTCAAAATAAATTTCCTAAGACAAACGCAAGTGGGGACCTATTGTTACGTCAAATTTTGGAAGAAAAATACATTACTTTAGTAGGCGAAATAGTAACTTTTCATGATTTGAGAAGAACAGGTAATTTCTTAAATGTTCCACTAAAAAAACAAGCA
The DNA here is from genome assembly GCA_023558315.1 of Flavobacteriaceae bacterium. GTDB lineage: Bacteria > Bacteroidota > Bacteroidia > Flavobacteriales > Flavobacteriaceae > JAMJVX01. The sequence goes on along the minus strand of JAMJVX010000029.1, from coordinate 15,817 downwards.
ATTATATCTACTTTCCCACAAAGATTTTTATATCCACAAAGTGAAATAGATTACAATAAAAATGTTCCTAAACCAGTCCCTGGTTTCATAGATAAAACTACTGTGTTTTGGAAGTCCTACTAATAATATTTTAGTAGTTTTTCTTATATACCCTTTATTTGTTTTAGTTTTGCCCCCATGAAAGAAATATATGGACTACGCCCTATTATAGAGGCAATCAAAAATGAACAAGAGATAAGTAGGGTTTTTTTAGATAAAAATTTGGGAGGAAATCTTTTCAAACAATTAAAAGACTTACTCATTCAAAAAAAAATATATTATAAATATGTACCTAAGGAACGCTTTAATAGATATTCTGACAAAAACCACCAAGGGGCAGTTGCTATTGTTTCCCCAATTAAGTTTCTGGATTTAGAATCCATACTTGAAAAAGAGAGTGAGGACGCTAAACTTTTTTTACTTTTAGATGGCGTTACAGATTCTAGGAATTTAGGAGCGATTATAAGAACCGCTAATGCGGCAAATATAGATGCGTTAATATTACCACAAACTAACACAGCACCCATAACTGAGGATACCATAAAAACCTCCTCTGGAGCTTTATTTGACGTACCTATCTGTAAAGTTAGCCATTTAAAAGATGCGATGTTTCTCTTAAAAGCGTACGATATACAAATAGTCGCAGGTAGTGAGAAAGAATCAAGTTCAATCTATCAAGTGGATTTCAAAAAATCAACGGCTATTATTTTAGGTTCAGAGGATATTGGAATTTCTAAAAGTATTATAAGAATGGCTAATGTCAAAGCGAGTTTGCCAATGTTGGGTAGTATAGAATCTTTAAACGTTTCTACTACTTGCGGAATCATGTTATATGAAGTAATTCGTCAAAGGAAATTCACCTAAATTATCTATTTTGAATAGAATTCCATTAGCAGAACGAATGCGCCCTAAAATATTGGAAGAATATATAGGGCAATCTCATTTAATAGGAGAGAAAGGCACATTGTCCACTCTTATTAAAAAAGGCTTTATACCTTCGTTAATTTTCTGGGGACCTCCAGGGACAGGAAAAACAACACTTGCCAATTTATTAGCTCAAAATCAAGATGCACATTTTTATAGTATCTCTGCAGCACAAGGGGGCATTAAAGAAGTGAGAGAGATTATTCAAAAGGCAAAAAACGATTCAGAAAAAAGGACTATTTTATTTATTGATGAAATACATCGATTTAGTAAATCACAACAAGATTCTCTATTAGGAGCCGTTGAAAAAGGAATAATAACGTTAATAGGAGCCACCACAGAAAATCCTAGTTTTGAAGTTATAAACGCTTTATTGTCTCGTTGCCATGTATACATTTTTAAACAATTGTCAGATGATGATTTGAGTATTCTTTTAGACAGAGTGCTTCAAAAAGACCCTTATTTGAGTAAAGAAGAGATAGAATTAAAAGAAAAAGAGGCATTGTTAAATATTGCAGGAGGAGACGCAAGGAAATTACTCTCTTTACTTGAGTGGATTGTAAACTCCATAGAGGGGACTAAAAAAATAATTACAAACACAGTAGTTTTAGAACAAGTAAAGAACCATCCCATAAATTTTGACAAAAAGGGAGAGTTTCATTACGATATTATTTCGGCTTTTATAAAATCTATAAGAGGTAGCGATCCAAATGCAGCGGTTTATTGGTTAGCACGAATGATAGAGGGTGGGGAGGACGAAAAATTTATTGCTCGGAGAATGGTTATTTTAGCTTCAGAAGACATAGGAAATGCAAATCCAACGGCACTTGTATTAGCGCAATCTACTTTTGATTCTGTGCGTACTATTGGCTTTCCAGAAGCGCGAATTATTTTGAGTCAGTGCGCAATTTATTTGGCAACATCCCCAAAGAGCCACGCTAGTTATTTAGCGATTAAAAAGGCGCAAAAATGCGTAAAAGACACTAGAGATTTGCCCGTTCCCCTTCATTTAAGAAATGCGCCTACTCATTTACTTAAAAAAATAGGGTATTCGGAGGGGTATAAATATCCTCATGATTTTGAAGATAATTTTATTACTCAAGAATATTTGCCTAAAGAATTACAAAACAGGAAATTTTATATTCCTAATAACAATTCAAAAGAAAACCAAATTTTGGCTTATTTGAAAAGAATTTGGAAGAATAAATACTCGTATTAACCTTTAATTTTTTTTCCAGAAAAAAGGGGTAAATATAATTAATACGGTAAATAACTCCAGACGACCTAAAATCATCAAAAAGGTTGACCAGATTTTGGCAAAAGGGGTCAGGGTGGAATAAGAGAAGGAAGGTCCAAAATTTCCTAGTGCGGGTCCTACATTTCCTAATGTAGATGCAGATAGACCAATAGCATCAATAAAATCTAACCCAGTTAAACTAAACCCTAGGGAACCTATTATAAATGCGAGCATATATAAAATAAAAAAACCAAGGATAGTATATATAATTTCTTGATTAACAATTTTATCGTTATATCTAACAGGAATTATAGCATTGCTATGCAAAGCTCTTTTAAATTCTAATAGTCCGTTTTTAATCATTAATAAGTGGCGCACTATTTTAACTCCCCCAGAAGTAGAGCCTGCAGAACCTCCCAAAAACATCATTCCAAAAAAGCATATAGATAGAAATGCACCCCATGTAGTATAATCGGCAGTAATATAACCTGTTCCTGTTATCATTGAAACTACTTGAAAAAATGTATGCCTTATGATACTTTCTGTTTTTCCAAACACTTGAGGATGATCAAAACTTGATTTAGGAATGTCATTAAATTTAAAGATTATAAATAAACTTGATATTATTAAAAAGGTTACTATAATTCCTATATAGGTTTTAAATTCTTCATTATTTATTAGTTTTTTAACCTTTCCTACGACGATGAAATATGCAAGTGTAAAATTTGTTCCCGCTAAAATCATAAATACAATAATAATATATTGAATTATAGGTTTGTCATTCCAAAAAGCAATACTATTATTTTTAGTGGAAAATCCACCAGTTGATATAGTGCTCATGGTATGATTTATGGCATCAAAAAAAGACATTCCTGCAAGTGAGAGTAGTAACGTTTCTATAACAGTATATCCAAGATAAATATACCAAAGTCGCCTTGCCGTATCAGTTATTCGTGGATGTAATTTGTCGCTATTTGGTCCTGTTGTTTCTGCCATAAAAAGTTGCGCGCCACCAATTCCTAAAATTGGCAGAACTGCAATAGCCAACACAATAATTCCCATTCCGCCTATCCAATGAGTAGTGCTTCGCCAAAGTAAAATACTTTTAGGTAATGTTTCAATTGAATTTAAAATAGTAGCCCCAGTAGTAGTGTAACCAGAAGACGATTCAAAAAAAGCATCTGTAAAATTAGGGATACTATTTGTAATTATATAGGGAATAGCCCCAGTTAAAGACATAAGAAGCCATCCCAAACTTACTATAATAAAACCATCAATTTTTTTAATTTGTTTGTTGTGATTTTTGGTAAGTATCATTGGGATGAATCCAACTATCAAAACAATAATTGCGGCAGAAAGCATTTCTGTAAATACAGCGTCTTTAAAAAAGAAACTTGTCAAGGCACATAATAAAATAAATCCTCCATTAAATAAGATTAACAACCCCATAAAATGGATAATGATTTTGATATTAAATTGTTTCATTTCTATTCGCTTAAAGCATTAGAGATTCAATTTTCTTAATAGCTTCGGGTAGGCAACAAACGATAATTCTATCTCCCGTATTAATTATAAAATCCCCTAGGGCGATAATCCCTTTTTTGTTTCTATACACTCCTCCAATAATTGCAGCTCTAGGAAAATCAATATCCATAATTTTCATATTATTTACTTTCGAGTTGTCTTTTACTATAAATTCTAATATTTGAACATTAAAATTATTAAGGGTAGTCATATCTACAATATCCCCTTTTCTTATGTATTTAAAAATAGTATTAGCTGTAAGAAGTTTTTTATTAATGACACTATCTATACCCATATGTTGAGATAATTGAATGTAATCCATGTTCTCTACCACAGAGATTATTTTTTTTACGCCTTTTAATTTTGCCATGAAGCATGACATAATATTATTTTCAGAATCTTCAGTTACGGCTATATATGCATCGGTTTCATTCAACCCTTCTTCTTCAAGCAATTCCATGTTTCTACCATCAGCATTGATGACCATCACATTATCATCTGTGTTTTCTGATATATTTAGTGCCTTGTCTTTGTCCTTTTCAAAAATGGTAACAGCTATTTTTTCTTCTGTAAGTTTTTTGGCAATATTTAACCCTAATCTATTGCCCCCAAAAATTATCGCTCTTTTTATGACTTCATGTTTTGTGCCTACAATTTTACATAAGTCCTTTACTCCTTTTTTTAGGGTGATAAAAAATACATTATCGCCAAGTTCAAACTTAGTGTCTCCCCTAGGGATAATACTGTCTTCACTATCTTTCCTTTTAATAACAATTGGAATAAAATGAACGTCTGGAAATTGAAGCGCTATTTCTTTAATAGACTTTCCAAGACTAGGGCAATTCTCTCCAAGTGTAACCCCAACTAGCGTTAGTTTTCCTTTTTCAAATTGATATAAATGATCAAACTCAGATTGCTCTAAAATGTTTTTTATTTCATTACTAGCAAGCATTTCAGTAAGTATCATATCATCAACTCCTAGATTAGAAAATTTAATTTTATTCTTTTTTGTATATTCAGCGTTTGTAATTCTTGCCAATGTCTTTTTGCCGCCTAAATTTTTAGCTATTATACAAGTGAGGATATTTGTTGATTCTACAGAAGTTACAGCAATAACTAAATCAGCTTCACTAACTTGTGCTTCTTCTAATGTGTTGATAGAGGAAGCATCGCCATGAATTGTTTTGATATCTAAACTTTGTTCAGCATTCTTTAATTTTTCTTTAAAAGAATCAATTAGGATAACATCTAAAGATTCGTAGGATAAGAGCTTAGCTAAATGAAAACCTACACCACCAGCACCTGCTATAATTATTTTCATAAAAAATATTTTTGTTTTATAGTATCAAATTTTAAGAACAATAATTTTAATTTGAGATAGGCTATTGAAAAATATTGGCAAAAATAAAAAAATATAATTAAATGTATAATAATTACGGATTAGTTATTTTTGTTTTATCATATGAAAAAAAATATAACCCCATATAATAATAAAGATAGTAAAAAGAGTCAAGTGACTAAGATGTTTAATGATATCTCAAAGAAATATGATTTTTTAAATAAAATTATTTCCTTTGGAGCAGATAATTCTTGGAGAAGAAAAATAGCCAAAAAAGTAAAAAAGCTTAACCCTAAAAATATTTTAGATATTGCTACAGGAACTGGAGATTTAGCAATTAGCTTGTCTAAAGTGGGTGCTGATAAAATTATCGGATTAGATATTTCGGACAAGATGTTAGAAGTTGGCAAAGAGAAAATTAAACAAAAAGGATTATCTAATAAAATTGAAATGATTGTTGGAGACGCTGAGAATATCCCATATAAAGATTCATATTTTGATGTGGTAACTGTTGCTTTTGGTGTCAGGAATTATGAAAATTTAGAATTAGGGTTGAAAGAAATTTATCGAGTGTTGAAACCTTCTGGGAGCATTTTTATATTGGAAACCTCCGTGCCTAAAAATTTATTTTTAAAATATATGTACATTTTTTATACCCATAAAATAATGCCTTTTTTCAGCGCCTTGTTTTCTAGTTTTAAAACCCCCTATCAATATCTTTCAAAATCAGCGCAATATTTTCCACATGGCAAAGAATTCAACAATATTTTACAAAAAATAGGGTTTATAGAAGTAAATAATTATCCTCAGACATTGGGGGTTGTCACGATTTATATTGGAAAAAAAGGGAGTGTTTAAAAAACATATATTACTTATTGCTCTATTATTGTCAAGTTTTTCATATTGTCAAATATTTCCTAGTAAAGAAATAATATTAAATCTAGAAAACTTTGAAAAAGATAAAACTATATTCGGAGGATACTATTTAGGGGCTAATGTTTATAGTTTTAAAATGGATTACTGGGAGGACAATCAAGATATTGAAATATTGCCTAGTGTGGGGATTAATGTGGGTGTCGTTCTTTTTGATTTTAAATTAAACGATTATTTTAGATTTAGAGTAGAGCCTGGTGTGAATTTTGCGGAACAAAAATTGTATTATAAAGAAGAAATATTTGAAAGAGATATTGAAAGAATAAGAGATATTAAATCTACCTATATTAATCTACCCTTTTTGATAAAATATAGTGCAAAACGTTATAGCAACGTTAGACCTTTTATGATATTTGGTGTAAGTACTACATTAAATTTAGCAGGTAATCAAAACAATACAAAGGATAATTCTTTAGGAGTATTTAGGATAAAGAATAATGTGTTTTATTATGATTTGGGTTTAGGATTTGATTTTTATTTACTTAATTTCAAACTATCTCCCTCAATTCGCGGGGTTTTTTCTTTACAGAATGAAATAGTATATGACGAAGACCCAAATAGTCTATGGACAAGTAATATTAGGAGTATGTCAGCAAGAGGCGTGTTTTTTCAGTTGACGGTTCAATAGGTTATTTTAAAAACTCATTTAAAATAATTCCAGTAGCTATACTTACATTTAAACTATCAATATTAGAATGTGTGTTTGTTTTTGGAATAGATATATTTTCAGAACAAAGTTTTTCTATAGCTGAACTTATTCCATGAGACTCATTTCCCATTAAAATGATAGCATCTTTTTCTAGTTTTGTTTTATAAATTGATTTTCCTTCTAAGGTTGTTGCATATGTTTTTTTTGTTGAATTTTTAAGATAGTCAGTTAAATCAATATAATGACAATTTACTCTTGATAGAGAACCCATAGAAGCTTGTACTACTTTAGGGTTAAAACAATCAACAGTGTCTTTGTTACATAAAATATCTGTTATTCCAAACCAATCGCAAAGACGTATGATAGTGCCTAAATTTCCCGGGTCAGATAGGTTATCAAGAGCTAACAAAGGTCCATTTTCATTGATTTTATTATAAGTAGGGATTTCAAATAACCCAATTATATTGCTAGGAGTTTTTAATACACTTATTTTTTTCATTTCTTTTTCAGAAATTATCTCGGTGGGAATATCTTCTATGGGAATAGTGCTATAAATCTCATGGTTTTTTAGATTGCTGTTAAAGAACTCTTTAACTATTTTTATAGACTCACAAAAAAAAAGTTTATGTGCCTGTCTATTTTTTTTTAATCTAAGGCTTTGAAACAATTTTTGCTTTTGTTTGTTAATCATATATATTGGCTTACCTTTGCTAGTTAATTTTTGCAACGTTACTAAAAAATTGAATTTTTTTAAAACAAATACAACCTTATTTATTTCAATTATTTTGTTTTACTCATGTGCAGGGGTAAAAAACTTGCATAATGATAAAAAATTACTCTTAAAAAATAATTTTATAGAGAATAATAATTTAATTAAAAATGATATAGAAGCTATTTCAGCAAAAAAACCTAATTCGTTTATTTTAGGTATTCCATGGAAGTTTAATATCTATAATCTGGCAGAGACAAATCCTGATTCTTTATTTGACAATTGGTTAGATAAGAAGATTAATAGAAGAAAAAAATGGGAACGTTTTTTTTCAAAAAAACAACTTGTTAAAATAAAACAACAGCGAGTAAATTTCAATAATTGGATAAAAGACATAGGCGAACCCCCTTCAATTATTACAAATAGAGATGTTGAAATTACAAGAAAAAGAGTAGAAATATATTACAAAAACAGAGGATATTTTGATGTAGAAGTTGATTCTAATATAGATACAATAAAAAATAAAACAGAAGTAAACTATAATATAAAAACGAATAAATTATATTATTTAGATAGTATTTCTTATAAAATTGATTCTCCAGAATTAATTCCGCTATATAAAGAAAATATTTCAAAATCATATTTAGCAAAAGGGAAGCCATTTAATGCATCAGATTTCCAGAAGGAGAGACAAAGAATAGTAGATTTAATTAAGCAGAATGGGGGGTATGGGTTTCAGAAAAGCAGTATACAATTTAATTTAGAATTAGATAGTATAGAAAACAGATATAAAATCCCTGTTCAAGTAAATATTTCACCAAAGCAGACAGTAACTGGAGATACAGTGATTGAAAGTCCTTATAATCTTTATAAAATTAACAAGGTTAAACTATTCATTGAAAATCCCTTTCAAGAGAGTAACAATACTGCTTTTTTAGATACTCTTTATAAAGATTTAGAGATTTATTACAAAGAGAACTTAGCATATAAACCCAAGCTTTTATATAATATTCCAGTCAGAAAAGGAAATGTTTATACGAATGAGCTACGGAATGATATATATCAGTTTTTTCTAAATACAAGAAGTTTTAAATCAACAAACATTATCTATGAAATAGACCCAAAAGATGACCACGGATTGATAACTTCAGTGTATTTGAAATCTAGAGAACGCTATTCTTTAAATTTTGATTTAGATGGGATACATTCTAATATTCAAACTATAGGATTCTATTTAGGAGTATCGGGTATGGCGAGAAATGTTTTTGGTGGAAATGAAACATTTGAAATAACAGCAAGAGGGAACTTAGGTTATTCTCCAAATATTGAAAGTGAAACGCAGTTTTTTAACCTATATGAATATGGTGTGGACACAAAACTTTTTCTGCCTAGAATTTTCTTTTTAGATTTTAATAGGTCAGCAGGATTAAGTAATAAAAAAAAGAGTACAGAATTTTTATTAGGGACTTCATTTCAAAAAAATGTAGGATTAGATAGATTATACTTAAATACCGCAATTCAATATAATTGGCAATTTACACCCTCAAATACATTTAGCTTAAAATGGCTTGATTTTGAATTAATTAGTAATAGAAATGCTTCTAATTATTTTAATATATATAGGAACACCTATGATAGAGTAAATTCTATTTATCAAAAATATAAGGACTTTAATGATTATTCTAAGTTTTCTAATGATGATGATGATAACCTTCGAAAACCAGATGGGGTGAATGATTTCACCCAACAAGTTCTTTTAGGAAGAGATAATATTGTAAATGTTACTGATTATAATATTATTGATAATATAGAAAAACGAAGACAAAGAGTTATCGCTAATAATATAATATCAGCAGTCTCCTTTTCTTATTTTAATAAAAAGAAATTTAATTTGTTAGACAATGATTTTCAACAAATTAGGTTAGAATTAGAATTGGCAGGAAACCTATTGTCCCTCTATAGTAGTTTGATTAACAAACCAAAAAATGCAAGGGGCTATTATGAATATTTTGGGATAGAACATTCTCAGTATATAAAAACAGAATTTGATTTTATTAAAAATTTGAGTATTGATTTACATCAAACTTTGGCATTTCGTTTCTTCTTAGGGCTTGCTTTCCCTTTTGGAAATGCAAGTACTATTCCGTTTACAGAATCTTATTTTGCGGGAGGGTCAAATGATAATAGAGCATGGCAAGTTTATAGATTAGGTCCAGGGACTATAAAAAATTATAGAGAGTTTAATGAAGCAAATTTCAAGTTGGCATTTAATGCAGAATATAGATATCCGATTTTTAAAAGAATTAAGGGGGCAATGTTTGTGGATGTAGGAAATATTTGGAATTTTCAGAATAACGATATAGACCCAGCTTCAAACTTTGATGGATTTCAAGATTTATCGGAATTGGCTATTGGTAGTGGATTAGGAATTAGATTTGATTTTAGTTTTGTGCTCCTTAGATTAGATTTAGGATTTAAAATATATGATCCGACTTTAATACCAGAAAAGAGATTCTTTACAAATACTAGTTTTAATAATTCTGTTTTAAATATAGGTATAAATTATCCTTTTTAAATTTATCAATATTAAAATAACTACCTATATTTGTTCCATAACTTATGTTAAAATTCGCTCTATTTTGCCCTTTTAAATTACATGAATCCAAGATTTATGTAGAAGAGATAATAAATAATATTATTGAGAACAATCATTATTTAATGGTAGATGAAAATCTTGAATCTATTGCCAAAAAACAAGTAGGAAGTCAAGTAGATATTTTTGATAAAGAAGTGGATTTAGTCGCGAAGGGGATTGATTATTTTATTTCAATTGGAGGAGATGGTACCTTATTGCAATCAATTATTTATGTTAAAGATACAAACATCCCTATAATAGGTATAAATGTTGGAAGATTAGGTTTTTTAACAAGTTTTCAAAAGAAAGCGATTAAAGAAGGGATGGGAAACATTTATAATAAAGATTATAATATCATAAAACGCTCTTTATTTCAAATTAAAGCCCCTTCATCAATTCAACCTTTAATGAAGTTCCCCTATGCACTTAATGAGGTTGCATTTAATAGAGAACATACAACTTCTCTCATTTCAATTCACATTGAATTAAATAATAAATTTTTAACTACTTATTGGGCAGATGGTTTAATTATTGCTACGGCAACAGGTTCAACAGGATATTCTTTAAGCAGTGGCGGACCAATACTAAGCCCTGAAACAAAAGGGATAGTTTTAACGCCTATTTCTCCTCATAATTTGAATGTTAGACCGTTGGTCATACCAGAAGAGACAGAATTAAAAATTATCATAAAAGGAAATGCAAAAAAATATTCTTTTTCTATGGATTCTAGAATTTTTTCAATTGAGAATAATAAAGAATTTATAATTAAAAAAGCCCCTTTTGTAATTTCAACTATAGAATTTAAAAATGAAGATTTTTATAAAAAACTAAAAGGAAAACTTTTGTGGGGAGTAGATAATAGAAATATGACGATTTAGCTTTAGTTCCAATCTAAACTTTCTATAAACTTAATCATATCTTTTTCAATATATTCTATCGCTGGAATTAGCGAATCATAATTAGGTTTAGTATAAAAATATAAAGACCCATTTATAAAATGGTTTACACTATCCGTAACATAAAATTGTTTGTGAGAAGCGGCATTTCCAGTAACTGAAAATAACATCCCATATACTTTCTTTAAATTATTTTCATAAGGATGTTCTAAAATTTCTTCAGCCTTAATTACATGATTCATTGGTATTTGATACGCATCATTAATTAGTGAATCAATATTTTTTTTTACAGGAATGTAAGATATATATAGGGTCGCTTTCATTTTAGAGTAATTAACCTCAAAAGAACAACTCTTTTTAAAAGCTATTTCACTAGTAGAATTTACCTCAAATGAAAAGGGACACCTATTTTTTTTATATAATTTATATGTGGTAGTTTTATAATCTAGATTTAAAAACGCTTTAGGTTTAGGAGTATATTGTTGGCATGAAACAACAACTAAAAAAACTAAAAGAATATATTTCATGTTATTTAAGAGTAACCTTTATTTTATTTATTCTTTTACCAATTATAGATTGAATTTTAAATGTAATATCTTGAAATTGGATTTCTTCTCCTTCGTCTGGAAATCGTTTAATTACTTCAAGTATAAACCCAGCTAAGGTTTCAGTTTCTTTTTTTGCAATTTCAAAAGGTTCTGTATTGTTTATCTTTAAAATTTCATACATTTCAAAAAGACTTATTTTTCCATCAATGATGTATACTTTGTCATTGATTTTGGTATAAGTAGCATTGCTCAATTTATCAGTATCAAATTCATCATTAATATCACCTACGATTTGCTCAATAATATCTTCTAGTGTAATAATTCCAGAGGTGCCTCCATATTCGTCAACTACTATTGCTAAATGTTTTTTCTTTAACTGAAATTCTTTTAATAGATCATCTAACTTTTTATTTTCAGGGACGTAGTAAGGGGGTTGAATATAACTTTGCCATTCTGCATTCTTATCATATAAATTGGGCAATAAATCTTTTATATGCAATATCCCTTTTATAGTATCTAAGTTATCCTGATATACAGGGATTCTTGAATACCCATTTTTTATGATTATTGGAATAATTTCTTCTGTTGTTTGGCTAATAGATAAGGCAAAAACATCTATCCGTGGACACATGATTTTTTTTGTTTCTATATTTCCAAATAGCGTAATTTTTTGCAAAATCTCGTGTTCTTTTGACGTAGTATCTTTTTTTGAAGTAAGTTCAAAAGCTTCAGAAATTTGTTGAATAGAAATTTTCTTTTTGCTATAAAGTCTTTTCTCTACACTTCCAGTAATTTTGCTCATAGGAATGGTCATCCAAAAAAGAATATATTTATCTAATATTAACAAAGGAAAAGCCATAAATTTAGCACAAAAAAGATTGTTTTTATTTGCATAAATTTTTGGTAAAATTTCTCCAAAAAATAAAATCAGAAAACTGACAATTCCCACATCAACTAAAAACCGTAGATAATCGTTTTCAATATTTTCAAATAATATATTTGTTAAGGGAATAGATATAATTACTATACCTATATTTATAAAATTATTTGAAATTAAAATAGTTGCTAAAAGCCTTTTTGGTTTAGAAAGTAACTGTAATATCTTTTCAATATAAGCCCCTTTATTCTTCTTTAGAGAAGGAATATTTAAAGAAAAAAAAGCTACCTCAGATCCAGAGATTAATCCAGAAAATACTAGTAGGAAGAATAAAATAATAAAATCTTGGACCATTAATTAATCATAATACAACAATCGTAATTGAAACTATATGTGATAATTAGATGTTTAAAGAAAAGGTGAATTATCAAGAAGAACAAATATATTCTATTATTCTTCTTTATTTTTATTGGTATTTAAAAAAGTAAATTCTTTGATGTGTACTTCTGTGGAATAACGATCGTTATTATTGTCATCCTGCCACTTTCTAGTTTTCAAAAAACCTTCTACGTACACTTTATCTCCTTTTTTCAAATACTTTTCGCATACTTCTGCGGCTTTGTTTTTAACGACAATATTATGCCATTCTGTATTAGTTATTTTTTCACCACTTTTATTTGTATAGGTCTCGTCTGTAGCTAATGGAAATTTCCCTATGCAGTCTCCACTTTCAAAATAGTGCATCTTGACATCATTGCCAAGTCTACCTATTAACATTACTTTATTTAAAGTTCCACTCATATTTTTAATGTGTTAGGTTCCAAAAGTAGATAAAAAAAGTTAATTAAAATAATCTTTTATAAAATTTTTTAAAACTACGGGAAAAGGATATTCATTAATTTGATAGATTTTTATACTTGGCTGATTTGTCGAAGGTACTTTTATAATCCAAAAATAAACATATAAATTTTGATGTGAAAGTTTATGAATTATAGCTTTAGAGTTATGTTTTGCGATTTTGTATGGAGTATTGTTTACAAGGTTTTTAAAACTAGGCTCTTCTATCAATTTGGGTTTAGTAATAGCTTTTGACGATTCTATAAGGGGAAATTCATATAAATTATACCATATATCTTTTGACACTCTCTGCTTTAATATAGTTTTATCATCATTAACATTAAAAACTAAATAGTTAAAAAATCGATGCATAATTTTTTTCTTTTTAATTTTTGTAGGGAGTTCCTTAACGTAATTATTATTATAAGCCCAGCAGTCTGAAATAAAGATACATTTTTCACAATTAGGATTAGGAGTACATTGATTTGCTCCAAATTCCATAATTGCTTGATTAAAAATGCTAGGAGCGTAGTCCTGCATCATTTTTTTTCCAATTTCTTTTAACTTTAAAAATGTTTTTGAAGTATTTATAGGAGTTTTAATGCCAAAAAAACGAGTAAAAAAACGATAGACATTTCCGTCAACAACTGGTTCTGGAATATCATAGCAAAAAGACGCAATGGCACTAGCGGTATAATCTCCTACACCTTTAAGTGTAAGAATACTTTTGAAATCGGAAGGAAAAACGCCTTCAAGTTCTTCAGTAATATACCTTGCTGTAAAGTGCATATTTCTCGCGCGACTGTAATAACCCAGCCCTTCCCATAGTTTTAAGACTTGAGATTCCTTAGCATTAGCTAAAGCCTCAACAGTAGGATATTGCTGTATAAATTTATTAAAATAAGGTAATCCTTGCGCTATACGAGTTTGCTGTAAGATAATTTCAGATAGCCAAATTGTATAAGGGTCTTTGGTGCTTCTCCACGGCAAATTTCTTTTATTCTTTTCATACCAATTTAGGAGATTTTCTGTCCAGGACATTTTTTAATCAGAATACCACACATCCTTGATGTAGGAATTACCGTATCCTCCCATTAAGAATATTTTATTATTAAAAACTACTGTGGAGTGTGTATCTCTCTCCCCCCATATTTCTTCAGATAAAAAGCTCAACTTTTTCCAGTTTGTGCCATTATCAGAAAACCATACGTCATTGGTAGCTCCATCTGATTTACTCCCTCCAATTACCCACATTTTATTTCTATAGACTAAGGCAGAATGATTACTTAAGTTTGAAAAGGCATTAGAAGTAGATACTTGAGTCCAAGTAATTCCATCGGAGGAATTCCAAACATCATTTTTAAGACTATTGCTAGAATCAGATCCGCCAAATATCCACATTTTATTATCAAAAACTAAAGCGGCAAAACGTTTCCTTTTGCTCCATCCTGCATTGTTTGTAGCTCGTGTCCACGTTACGCCATTATCCGAAGAATACCATACATCATTATAATGATTACTTGAACCTTTACCTCCCATTACCCATATTTTGTTATCATAAACTACAGATGCATGTCCAAATCTACCAGCCCAATGAGTTCCAGATACGGTGACTTGAGTCCAAGTACTTCCATTTGACGATTGCCAAATATCATTTAGATAACCACTGGCACCACTTCCGTTTCCTCTACCACCAAGTACCCACATTTTTGAATCGTGGACAACTGAGGTATGTACATTGCGCGCTTCCCAAGAAGCGTTTCCTGCATTCGTCCAACTACTTCCAGAAGCTGTAGTGCTGTAGAAAACATTTTTTAGACGCCCATGCGCATCAGACCCTCCTAATACCCAAATTTTATTATTAAAAACTAAAGAGGTATGCGAGCGTCTAGCAGACCAACTCGCACTAGCAGTAGCTCTTACCCATTTTCCAGCTTTTACTTTGGTATCCAAATAATTTGTTACTGTTGTTCCATCTTCTGCTGTGACTCTTACATTATAATTTGTATTAGTTCGTAATTTAGTACTTGTAGATACTACTCCAATTCCATCAATTCGCATAGTAGCCCCTTGAGGGATATTTATTGCTTTTACCGTTACTGAATCTATTTCAAAAGGTAATTTAGGGAATTTTATAGGGCCACCTACACTTGGTGTCCCACTATAATCATTTGAACCGTCTGTAACTACTATAGAAGATACATTACTGTTTGTGTTTATTAACCTTTTAAGCGAAATAGTGTAATTCTGCACGTTATTATTACTAGAAGTAACTTTTAACGTAGTATTTACAACTGAAGGAGATTTTCCTACGCCAATATTAATTGAATTAGTTACGCTATCTCCACTTAATGTTAAAAGTGTTCCACTTAAAGTTACTGATGCTTGATCTGCAATAGTTAATTCTGAAATTTTCACTTTGTTAATATTTCCAGGTAATGTATTGGTGCCATGGCTAGTTGTAAAGTTTATTGCACTACCTACTACGGTACCTGTATATTCATTGGTTGGATTGTTTATATCTACTATTTTAATCTTAGAAATAGAGGTTTCATCGTTTAGTGTAGTAAAACTTTGCACTTGACTATAGCCAGTACCTGTGCTATTAGTGGCGTATGCTACAAAATAATACTTGGTATTTTTAGTTAATCCAGTAGCGGTACTTTGAAA
>JAMJVX010000028.1 GCA_023558315.1 Flavobacteriaceae bacterium | reverse complement strand
CACCGCCCCAATATGGAGTTTTATAGATATACCGATTATAAAGACCTGACCCAAGAGGAGAAAGATTACGCCTCAAAAATAGTAGGCTTTTCTATGTTAAATTTAGTAGACCCTATTCTGTTTGGAAAGACAAATTACAAAGTCTCTGAAAACCTAAAAATGAACGCTTCGTTGGGGTATGCACTTGCGCCTTTTGGTGGGTTTATAGACCAAAATATTTATTTGCTCCTCAATCAAAAAATAAAGTTACACACGTATATAAGAGAGTTTCACAATAAAGACCATTGGTTTTATGGTGCGGGTGTTAATTTGGTCAACTACTTCCTAAATGATAGAAAGATACTTGTCAATGGCGGTGTAGATTTTTATACGCAACCTAAAAACCTATCTTTTACTACCTCAGAAAGTTTATTGGGCTACGGCGGAAACCTAAATGTGGGGTATAGGTTAGAAAATGTATTTAAAGACGAGAAAGCCTTTTATCTAAATTTAGGCGCAACCTACAAGAAA
Source organism: Flavobacteriaceae bacterium (assembly GCA_023558315.1). GTDB lineage: Bacteria > Bacteroidota > Bacteroidia > Flavobacteriales > Flavobacteriaceae > JAMJVX01. The sequence continues at coordinate 30,516 of JAMJVX010000028.1, read as the reverse complement.
GAGGGCTTTATTCCTCAATATTCTGGACTAGATGAGAATGTGCAAATAGATTTTGGATTTTCTATTGGGTTGTAATTTTTAGCCACTACATTTAGTATTCCTGTTTTTTTTGTAGTTTTGAACCAAAATAATGAAAATGATTAGGAAAATTACTTTAATAATAGCGATTTTAATACTTATTTCACAAATTTTGTTTTTGGATTTTGATAATCTATTTGATTTTCAAATAAACAGAAATGCGTATATAAGAGTTCTATTTGTGACTATTGTGGTTTGCGTAATATTTCTATTAAAAAATAAAAAACAACTATGAAAAAGAAAATCAGTTTAAAAAAGGTATAAAAAATTATAATAGCAATTATTATAATCTTTTTTGTTCAAGCATTGATTAACGATTGGGAACACTTCAAAGCGGGATTTTTGGGGAATCCACCGCCTAAACCTTGTGAAGTAGAATATTCATTTAAAAATTATGTTGGCGCAATTATTGCTTCTGCTATTGCTGTTTTTTTAATACTTAAAAAGAAAAATAAATCAAAATGAAACCCAACAACATTCAAAATCTTTATATATCTCTACTTTTTGGGGCTATCATCATTATCTCTTTTGACTTGGGATATTTTGTGCATAAGTATTTAGTGCCAAATGTAAAACCAGTTATTTATGAAATATTAGTGCCATTGTGTGTTGCAGGTTCTATGGTTGAGGTTATTAAAAGATATAGGCGTACTCACAAAATCAACAACAATGTGTTTAAAATTGGAAATATTTTTCTTTCAATTTTATGCTTTATCCTTATTGCGTTTAATATTTATTTCTATGTAAAGTAAGTGTCAATTTTTGTTTTAAAAAAAATGTTTAGTTTTGACACAAATTACGTAAAAAATGAATTTTTTTATCTTTTCAACCTTAGTTTCTGCCCTTGTATCACTCAGTTATGCAGAAAAGTATAGAAAACAACGAAAAAGGTTGGTTTTGCAAAGAGTGAACTATACGATAGCTTTTCTATCTTTAAGTATGCTCATTACTTATTGTATTGGGTATATAAATGGAATGCTATATGCGTGTGAATAAAAATTTTTAGAGCAAATGAAACTTAACATATTTATAATTGGAATGCTAGTTTTAGCATTTTTAGGGGGATTAAGATTATTTGAAGGTAATTCACTTATACCCACATTAATCCCATTTATGATGCTATTCTTGATAGATACAAATGGAAAAAATGACAAAAAATTTAAAATAAAACATATCTTCTTTTTAATAGGCGGAGTATTTATCGGAGCTGTATCAGTTTATGGCGCGTATCGTTTAGGAGATTTATTCTATCATAATATCTAAATAATAAAAATCAAGTCTTTTCATAGGCATTAGGTGGAGTATTAATAAAATAAATATTTCCCCCTTTTTTTATTTTTTAATATATTGCGACCTGATTTTAAATTAGTTTAAAATCAAAAGGGAAATATTCCCGAACCCGCTGCGGGTTAGCAGTAATTTTTAAAAATTATAATTATTATGAAAAATTTAGAAAATTTTAATGTGGCACCAATGAGTCAAAAAGAAATGAGAGAAACAGAAGGAGGATTTTGGTTCTTCTTGGCAGTTGCAATTACTATATCATTAGTAGTTGCAGGCGTTGTTGCTGTAGCAGTAACAGAGGCATCTGGTTCTAATCAAACATTTCATCACGAAGTAATTCAACCAGGAAACTAGTACTTTTTGTTGAAAGTAAAATCTTTTTAAGGATTTGATTAAAAGGGAAAAATTATATTTTTCCCTTTTTTTGTTTTCATATTTTTAATTTTTTATAAATTGCATAAATTTTTTTAGGGAAATATTCCCGAGCCCACTGCGGGATAGCAGTAAATTTTAAAATTATAATTATTATGAAAAATTTAGAAAATTTTAATGTGGCACCAATGAGCCAAAAAGAAATGAGAGACACAGAAGGCGGATTTTTCTGGTTTTTAGCTGTAGCTGTAACTATATCTCTTGTTGTAGCAGGAGGAGTTGCGCTAGGAGTAGCTGAAGCAACTAAGCCAAAGCCAGTTCAACCAGGGAACTAAAACTTTTTAAAGATTTGATTAAAAGGGAAAAATACATTTTTCCCTTTTTTTGTTTCAAAAAGAGATACTTTTGAGTTTATAAAAAATCAATGCCAAAAACTTGCCCATTTTCTAGCAATAATAATTCAGAAGTAAGGTATAATAACTATCTTCAACTAGATAAAATTCTAACTGCACAACGCCCTCTTTCTAATTTAGATGGGGAATATTTATTTATTCTCGTACATCAAGTAAAAGAATTGTGGATGGATTTTATAAATAAAGAGATTTTTTTTATTAAAAGAGAATTAGATATTTCTACTTCTTCCATAAAAGGAATTTGTGAAAGAATATCGCGTATTACACTTATATTTAATCAGCTAATTTCTGCATGGGACGTATTGAATACACTAGATTTAGCTCAATATAAATCTTTTAGAGATAATTTAGGAAATGCTTCTGGAATACAATCGCTTAACTTTAGACTCTTTGAGTTTTTATTAGGGAATAGAGACAAGGAAGATTTAAAGTATAGTAATGATATTGAACTTGAAAAGTTGGAGGAAGAAGCAACAAAGCCCAGTGTATATGATGAGATAATACAGAAACTTTTGTCACCAATATTTTCTATTGATAGCGAGGTTATTGACAGGGATTATTGTAAAAAACACAATAAAAATCTCTCAGTCTCAAATGCTTGGAAGTCAATTTTTGAAAATAAAGATAAATATGGCGACCTATTTTTATTGGGAAAATCATTAATTTTATTAGAAGAAAAAATTATAATGTGGAAATCAAAACACATAGAAATTGCAAAGAAGTATATAGAAAAACAAAAAGGTACTGGAGAAACAGAGGGCGTAGAATATTTAAAACAAAAGAGGGGCTATTCATTTTTTCCTGAACTTATGAAGTTAAAAGCATTTATTTAATGGGATTAAATTTTATAAATTACCTATTTTTGAAAACTTATTTCAACAAGTGCAAATACAAATTACAAACCTAAAAAAATCGTATAAAAATCATAAAGTCCTTAGAGATATAAGCTTGACGTTAAATCAAGGAGAAATAATAGGTTTGTTAGGAGCAAATGGAGCGGGGAAATCTACTTTGATGAAAATATTATCAGGAGTTATTACTGAATGGGAGGGAGAAATATGGGTCAATAATTCATTAAATCTAAAAACAAATCGGTCTAAAATTCAATCTATGATAGGTTATATGCCAGAGGACAACCCATTATACACTAATATGTATGTAAAAGAATATTTGTCTTTTGTCGCTAAAATTCATAAAATTACACCTAATTTTTCATCTCTACTGGAAGAAATCGGATTGATTGGATATGAGCATAAAAAAATTAAAACGCTTTCAAAAGGGTATAAACAAAGAGTGGGTTTGGCAGCGACACTAATTCATAATCCAGAGTTTATTATTTTAGATGAACCTACCAATGGTCTAGATCCTACTCAATTAGTGCAAATAAGAAATATGATAAAAGCCTTAGGAAAAACAAAAATAATTTTACTTTCTACGCATATTTTAGAAGAAATAAAGGCGATATGTGATAGAGTGATTATATTAGACAATGGGAAAATCATTGAACACTCAACTACAGCAAAAGAAACGGAATTGGAACAATATTTTAACCCAATATAAATATGAACGATAAAATAAACGAACACGTTGTTTTAGTAGATGAAAAGGATACATTTATAGGGACAATGGATAAAATGGAGGCACATGAAAAAGGAGTGCTTCACCGTGCTTTTTCTATATTTATTCTTAATAAGAAAAATGAAATGTTGCTGCAAAGAAGAGCGTTAACGAAATATCATTCAGGAGGATTATGGACAAATACATGTTGTAGTCACCAAAGAAAAGGGGAAACGACATTAGAGGCTGGGAAAAGAAGATTAGAGGAAGAAATGGGCTTCACGGTTCCATTAAAAACCCTTTTTAGTTTTATTTATAAAGTGCCTTTTGATAACGGACTTACAGAACATGAATTTGATTATGTTTTATTAGGGTATTTTGAGGGAGAGCCTATAATTAATCCTGAAGAGGTGGAGGATTGGGATTGGGTTAGTTTAGAAAATATAAATAAGGAATTAAGGGAAAATCCTAAAAAATATACCTTTTGGTTTAAAATTGGGTTTGAAAAATTTTATAAGCATATAAAAGATAATGAAAGTAACTATTTGTAGAAAGGGATATTTTAGCGCCGCACATAAATTATACAACCCGAAATGGAGCAAAGAGAAAAATGATGAGGTTTTTGAAAAATGCGCTTACCCTAATTATCATGGCCATGATTTTGAGGTCCACGTATGTGTAACAGGAGATGTAGACCCAGAAACGGGTTTTGTAATTAGAATAAGTGACCTTAAGAAGATTATTAAACAAGAAGTGGAAATCCCATTAGATCACAAAAATATAAATATGGACGTGCCCTATTTTAAGGATAAAAATCCAACTACTGAAAATTTAGCCATTTTTATCTATAGCCAAATAAAAAAACATTTGAAAAAAGAACATCAATTAGAGATTATTTTACACGAAACCCCTAAAAACTATGTGAGATATGGAGACAGTTAAAACGGATTCTTTATATCCTTTGCATTTTGAGCCAATTCCTAATTATAAACTTTGGGGAGGCGAAAGACTTAATACTCTTTTTCATAAGAATTTTAAGGGCCATAAAATAGGAGAAAGCTGGGAAATATCTACGGTATCTGAGAAGGTATCTAAAGTAAAAAATGGAGCGTTTAAAGGAAAATTGCTTACGGAACTTATATCCCAGTATAAAGACAAATTGTTAGGGGAGAAAGTATATAAAAAATTTAAAGGGGAATTCCCCCTATTAATTAAATATATTGATGCAAATGAGGATTTATCTATTCAAGTCCATCCAGATGATGATTTAGCGCGAAAGCGTCATAACTCTTTTGGAAAAAATGAAATGTGGTATATTATAGATGCAGAAACTGATGCAAAATTGATGCTCGGATTTAAGAAAGCAGAAACTCCTGAAAACTATTTACACCATTTAAATAATGAGACTATAGAAGAAATTATTCATCATCAAGAAATAACAAAAGGAGAAGCCTATTTTATCCCTGCAGGGATGTGTCATGCGATTGGTAAAGGTGTGCTATTAGCTGAAATACAGCAAACTTCAGATATTACTTATCGAATTTATGATTGGAATAGAAAAGATGCTGAGGGAAATACAAGATTGCTCCACACTGAAGAAGCATTAGATTGTATTGATTTCAAACCTAATCCTGAGGCTAAACTAAAAATTAAAAAGGAGAATAACAGTGTGTCTCCAATAATTAATACTCCATACTTTTCGTGTAATAATATTTTAATTCATGGAAAAAATATTGTTCTTTCTACAAAATCTTACGATTCATTTGTAGTATATATGTGTGTGTCAGGAAGCGTAGTCTATGAATATAGTCAAGAAATACATTCTCTACATTTTGGGCAAACAATTTTAGTGCCAGCATGTATGGAAAAAATTTCGTTTTCGGGAGAGGGCGTATTATTACAAATTTTTATGGACGTTTAAAAAAGATAAATGTATCTTTTTACTTTGCAATATTGATTGCCCTAGTTTCTCTTACTACAGTTACCTTTACCTGTCCTGGGTATGTCATTTCAGATTGAATTTTTTGAGAGATATCAAAAGATATTTTTGTCGCCTCGTCGTCAGATATTTTGTCGCTTTCTACCATTACTCTTAGCTCTCTACCTGCTTGAATAGCATATGCCTTGTTTACGCCATTATATTCGTAGGCAATATCTTCCATGTCTTTTAATCGCTGAATATAATCGTCTAAAGTTTTTCTTCTTGCCCCTGGTCTTGCTCCAGAGATACCATCACATACTTGAACAATTGGGGAAAGTAAAGTAGTCATTTCAATTTCGTCGTGATGTGCGCCAATTGCATTACATACTTCGGGTTTTTCATTATATTTCTCTGCCCATTGCATTCCTAATAAAGCATGAGGGGTTTCTGTTTCTTCTGAAGGGACTTTTCCAATATCGTGTAGCAAACCAGCTCGTTTTGCTAATTTGGGATTTAATCCAACTTCTGAAGCCATTACTCCACATAAGCGTGCGACTTCTTTTGAATGATGTAGAAGATTTTGCCCATAGGACGAACGGTATTTCATTCTTCCAACAATTTTAATAAGTTCTGGATGTAACCCGTGAATACCTAAATCAATGACTGTTTTTTTACCCGTTTCAATAATCTCGTTATCTAATTGTTTTTCTACTTTCTTAACAACTTCTTCTATTCTTGTAGGATGTATACGACCATCCAAAACTAATCTTTGTAAAGATAAACGCGCAATTTCTCTTCGCACAGGGTCAAAAGAGGAAATTACAATGGCCTCAGGGGTATCGTCAATATTAATATCTACCCCAGTTGCATTTTCTAAAGACCTTATATTTCTCCCCTCTCTTCCAATTATTCTCCCTTTGAGGGCGTCATCTGATAAATTAAATATAGACACACTATTCTCAATCGCTTCTTCTACTCCTATTCGTTGGATAGCCCCTATAATGATTTTTTTTGCTTCTTCTTGAGCGACTATTCTTGTTTCTTCTTGAGCTCTTTGGATATAAGCAGAAGCCTCTAATTTTGCTTTTTCTTTTAAGGTCTCAACTAATTCATTTTTAGCTTCGTTTACAGAAAGCCCAGATAAAGATTCCAATTTTTGCGTATATGAAGCTTGTTTATCTTCAATTTCTTTTTTGAATTTATCTAATGATGTGCTTTTTTTTTCAAAAGCGCTCTTTATTTCTTCAATATTTTTTTTGCTTTGATTGACCTTATTTAATTCTACATTAATCTGTTGTTCTTTTTTATTAATCGTGTTTTCTAGTTGAGAGATGTTTTTTTCTCTTTCTAAAATAGTTTTTTCATGAAGACTTTTTAGTTCAATAAATTTTTCTTTGGCTTGTAGTATTTTCTCTTTTTTGATATTTTCACCTTCTTGTTTGGCTTTTAAAATGACGTCTTTTGCTTTATTTTTTTTAATTAAAGTTACGGATAAGCCTCCTGCTATTATGCCAATGACAACTAATCCTATTTGTAAAATTATATTTCCTTCCATTTTTTTAGATTAAAACCTATATTAGCTTTGATGATAAACCTCAAATAAAAAAGGTTTAAGGCTAACTAAATGTTCAAGCTTCTCAATATTTAGAGCGTGCTTTAGAATTTATGACTCGCCTTTTTTAATAAAACTTGTTAGGTTTATCAAAATAAAAACTAATATAGGTAGTTTATTAATTATTTAAAGAACATTAATAAAAATAACTAAGTATCTAATAAATGGTTGAGTGTATCTAAACGACGCTGAACAACGTCAAACAAATTTTTTGATGGTTCTTTAGTTGCAAATTGCAAAAGCGCCATAGCTAATGCATCTTGCTTGTCTCTAATTGCGTATTCATCTTCAAAAAAACGTATTACATCATTTATTTCTTCAGCTTTTTTAAAAATACCCTCTTTTTGAGATTCCTTTATAGTGATAGGATACATTCTATCCCCAATACTTAATTCTATTTTAATAGAATTTTCCATTTTAATTATTTGTTTTTAAATAAGACACTTCCTCTAAACATTTATCTATCTCGCCCACAAGTATATCAATTTTGTTCTGTAATACTTTATTATTCTTATTGTTTTCATTAGTGGAAATTTTAGATGAATTATCAAAGGAAGGATTCTCAATAAAGGTGTTAAGACTTTCTTTTAATGAATTATTTTCATTTGTTAAAAACTCAATTTGCTCTTTGTAAGAATTTATTTCACTTTGATTTTCTTTTAAATTAATTAAAATAGTCTCAATTTTTCTTTCAACTAAATCAAAATTATTAATAATTTCATCCATAGATTTCCTACTAATCTCACAAAAATATAAATTAAAACGTAATTTTCTTACTTTTGTAAATAAATAAAGTAATTATGTGTTTAAAACGTTGTCAATGGTGCTTAGGCGATACATTATATGAATCATATCACGATAATGAATGGGGCGTCCCAATTTTTGATGACACATTATTATTTGAATTTTTGGTACTTGAAACTTTTCAGTCTGGACTGAGCTGGATAACGATACTTAGAAAAAGAGAGTTCTTTAGAGAAGCCTTTGATAATTTTGATGCTCAAAAGATTGTTACTTATAATGAAGCTAAAATTAATACACTTCTTAATAATCCTAAAATAATCCGTAATAAAGCTAAAATAATGGCAACTATTGCAAACGCAAAGGCTTTTATAGAAATAAAGGAAAAAAAGGGAAGTTTTGCTAATTATATATGGGATTTTGTAGATGGAAAACCTATTCAAAACAAATATAAAACATCAGAAGAGATGCCTGTAACAAATGATTTAGCGAAAAAAATAGCTAAAGAATTAAAGGAAAAAGGGTTTAAATTTATTGGACCGATAGTTATGTATTCCCATATGGAAGCCACTGGAATGATGAATAATCACCTTATAGATTGTTTTAGATATGAGCAAATAAATGCTTTACACCAAAAAATTTAGAAAGGTAAATCGTCCTCTTCTTCTTTGTTTTCAGAAGCATTACCTGTAGTAGGAGCCGATGTGTTTTCAGAAGGAGGCATAGGTGGAGTCGGTGTTGCATTAGTATTGGCTTCATCCATAGATACTATCTTCCAGCCCACTAAAGAATTAAAATATCTCGTTTCTCCACTTGGGTTAGTCCATTCTCTACCACGCAAATTAATACTTACTTTTACTCTTTGCCCTAATTGAAAAGAATCTAATAAAGTTACATTATCCTGAATAAATTCTATGAGGATATGTTGTGGATATTGTTCTTCAGTAGTTACTACTAATTCTCTTTTTCTGAAACCACTCTCTCCGTATGTTTTTGTTTCATCTATAAACTTTATAATTCCTGATACTTCCATTTTTAAAAATTTAGATTGCGAAAATAAAAAATAAATCGTTAATGAGAATTATTTTTATAATTAATGTAGGGAGTATTTTTTCTTAGTGTAATGATTTTAGGAAACAAAAAAACCTGCCCGAAGGCAGGTTTTGTACATGAATAATATAGTTATACTATTTCAATTTCTCTTTTAGGTTGTGGCAATGCGGCTTCTGTTTTTGGAAGCGTTATTAATAATAACCCATTTTCATAGTTTGCTCCAATTTTTTCTTTATCTACAGTTTCAGGTAAAGAAAAAGAACGTTTAAAAGAGTCGTAATAAAATTCTCTATGAGTAAAATTACCTTCATCGTCTTTCTCTTCTTTTTTCTTTGTAATATTTGAAGAAACAATTAGGCAATCATTTTCCACTTCAATTTTAAAATCCTTTTTATTCATTCCAGGAATAGCAAAAGTTAATTGAAAATCATTTTTATTCTCCACAATATTTACTGAAGGAGAAGAAACTCTAGATGTAGGAAGTTTTATGTTCCAATCATCATTAAAAAACGTGTCCATCAAAGATGGAAATAAATTTGAATTTGTTTGTAATAAAGTCATAATAATTAATTTTTAAAGTTAAACATTTTACAGTTACCTTTTTCAAAATTAATACCAATCGCAAAAAAAGACACATTGTCTTGTTTTCGATTATAATTATGACAAAATGTCCTAATTTATTATTTCCTGTACTTTGTCAGCCGCTTCTTGGAAAGCGATAGCAGAGATTACGTTTAGACCAGAATCATCAATAAGTTTTTTAGCTTCTACCGCATTCGTTCCTTGTAATCTAACTATTATAGGGATTTTAATAGTATCGCCTAAATTTTTATAGGCATCAATAATTCCATTTGCTACTCTATCGCATCGTACAATACCTCCAAAAATATTTACTAAGATAGCTTTTACATTTTTATCTTTTAATATGATTTTAAAAGCGGTTTCTATTCGTTTTGCATCAGCAGTACCTCCAACATCTAAAAAATTAGCAGGATTTCCTCCAGCCTGTTTAATTAAATCCATTGTTGCCATCGCTAATCCAGCACCATTAACCATACATCCTACATTTCCATCTAAATCTACATAATTTAACCCTGCTTCTTTAGCCTCAACTTCTATAGGATTTTCTTCTTTCAAATCTCTCATTTCTATATAGTTTGGATGTCTAAATAGAGAATTATCATCTAAAACTACTTTTGCATCTACGGCTAAAATAGTATTGTCTGAAGTTTTTAATAATGGATTAATTTCAAACAAGGAAGCATCTGCACCTATAAATGCGTTGTAGAGCTTAGGTACAAATTTCACCATTTCCTTAAATGCTTTATCCTTTAAACCTAAGTTAAATGCAATTTTTCTTGCTTGAAAAGGTAAGACGCCCATTAGTGGGTCTATTTCTTCTTTAAAAATAAGTTGTGGAGTTTTTTCAGCAACTTGCTCAATATCTACTCCTCCTTCTGTAGAATATACGAACATATTTTTTCCTATTTCTCTGTTTAATAAGACAGACATATAAATTTCTTTTGGTTCTGATTCTCCAGCGTAATACGCATCTTCAGCAACTAAAACGGTATGGACTTTTTTTCCTTCTGGGGGTGTTTGTGGAGTAATTAAATCCATTCCAATAATTTGACCACTGATTTTTTCTACGTCTTCTAAATTTTTAGCGAATTTAACTCCGCCACCTTTACCTCGACCTCCTGCGTGAATCTGTGCTTTTATCACAAATCCATCGGTCTTTGTTTCTTCATATATTTTTTTTGCAACTTCTACAGCTTCTTTAGGGGTATTTGCTATTATTCCTTTTGGAGTAGCCACTCCGAAACTAGATAAAATTTGTTTTCCTTGATATTCGTGTAAATTCATTACTCTTGTTTTTAAAAAAATTGAAAGCAAAAATAAGTTTTTTATTTAATCATAAGCAAGTTTGTTTTATATATTTGCACCTCTTATAATATATTGAAAATGTCAAAAAAGAAAATTCTAGACCCACCTTTGCCTAATGGTGTAAAAAATTATTTGATAGATATTGATGGTACAATAGGGGAAGATATACCAAATGAGACTCCTGAACGCATGGTAGATGCAGCGGTTTATCCCGACGCGTTGAAAACTTGTAATAAATGGTATGAAGAAGGACATAAAATATGTTTTTTTACAGCTAGAACAGAAGCGCATAGAGAGGTTACGGAGACATGGTTAAAAAAGCACGGATTCAAATATCACACACTACTAATGGGGAAACCTAGGGGCGGAAATTATCACTGGATAGACAATCACATCGTAAGAGCAACTCGCTATAAAGGGAACTTCTCAGATTTAGTTAAAGTAAATACTACAGTAGAAGTTTTCAAAGAAAGTAATTAATTTTATGAAAGTAAATACCATCAAGGATTTTCAAGCGCAAAACAAAAGTCCAGAAATTTTATTTTGGGTTGGCTGTGCAGGAAGTTTTGATGAACGAATAAAAAAAATCACTAAGAAATTTGCAACTATACTTACTAAAGCGAATATTTCTTTCGCAATATTGGGGAAAGAAGAATATTGCACTGGAGATCCTGCAAAAAGAGCAGGCAATGAATTTCTTTTTCAGATGCAAGCCTTTAAAAATATTGAAAAATTAAATTTTTATAAAGTAGAAAAAATTGTGACCACCTGCCCTCACTGTTTTAATACTCTAAAAAATGAGTACCCAGAACTTGGAGGAAATTATGAAGTGGTTCACTATACTGTTTTTTTAAATTCTTTGATTAAAGAAGGAAAATTAAAAATAGGTGACACTAGTTATAGAGGTAAAAAAATTACGTTTCATGACCCGTGTTATTTATCAAGAGCAAATAATATTTACAATGCTCCTAGAGAAGTAATTAGAGAATTGAAGGCAGATTTAGTTGAAATGAAAAAATGCAAAACAAAATCTATGTGTTGTGGAGCGGGGGGAGCTCAAATGTTTAAGGATGCGGAAAAGGGAGATAAAGAAATTAATGTTGCACGAACAGAACAAGCCTTAAAAACAAAGAGTGAAATTATTGCGACAGCATGCCCTTTCTGTAACATTATGCTTTCAGATGGAGTAAAAGAGAAAAGTAGTAATACGAAGGTTATCGACCTTATAGAATTAATTGATTAAAATATGCTAGTACCTTTTGATAAACTCCCAGATGAATCGCGTATTTGGATTTACCCTTCCTCAAAGTATTTTGATAAAAACATTTCAATACAAATAGCGCAAAAAACAGAAGAATTTATTTCAACATGGCATGCCCATCAGCAACCGCTAAGTGCAGGAGTCTTATTTCCGTATAATCAATTTATTGTAATAGGAGTAGATGAAAAAATAAATAAGGTTTCAGGATGTTCTATTGACTCTTCAGTTCATTTTATTCAAAGTCTGGAGCAGCAATATGACATAACTCTATTAGATAAAATGAATGTAACGTTTAAACAAGGAAAATCAATTGTATATAAGCCCCTAAATGAATTTATAGAGATGGTCAAGAATAACAGCGTTTCAAAAAACACCCTTGTATTTAACAATCTGGTTTCTACAAAAAAAGAATTTGAATCGCAATGGGAAGCGCCAGCTGAAAAGAGTTGGCACAATAGATATTTTAAATAGTTATTTTTTTGATAAAATAGCTTTTATATTTGGCTTGAAATAATTTTTGCCTTTCATTACTTTACCATCTTCCCTATATATGGGCTTCCCGTTTTCATCCAGTTTGCTCATATTACTTCGTTGAATCTCATCAAAAACCTCTTCTATTTTATCTTGAAGCCCATGCGAAATTATTGTGCCACATAAAATATAGAGCATATCTCCAAGCGCATCAGCAATTTCTACGATATCGTTATTTTTAGCAGCCTCTAAGTACTCATCATTTTCTTCTCCCATCAATCTGTAGCGGAGTTCAATAATGTTTTGTGGTAAATCTGCTTTCGGTTGTTTTTCTATTCCTACTCCAAAAATTTCGTGGAACTTTTCTACGGCTTTTATAGGTTTTTCAATCATAATATCCTGTTATTAGGGACGTCAAAGGTATTTATTTTTTTAATATAATTTCAAAGGTTGTCCCTTTTTTTAATACTGAATTTATCACCCGTATTTTTCCTTTGTGATAATTTTCAATAATTCGTTTAGTAAGAGATAACCCCATCCCCCATCCTTTATCTTTAGTTGAAAAGCCAGCTTTAAATATTTTTTTCCAATGTTTTTTTGAAATCCCTTCGCCCGTATCTTTTAGGGTAAGAGATACTCCTGAGGCACTATCTTTAATTTCTATTGAGATTGTCCCAGCACCATTCATCGCATCAATACCATTTTTTATCAAATTTTCTATGGCCCAGCTAAATATAGATACGTTTATATTAACTTTAATTTGTTTTTTTGAACTTAAGAAATTAATAGACACTTCTTTAGAAATCCGCTCCTTCATATACTCTGTAATTTCCTTAACGGCAGTTACAATATTTGTAGGTTTCAAATTGGGTTGCGTACCTATTTCCGCAAATCTGTCGCTGATTATCTTTAGTTTCTGGGTATCTTGATGTATGTTATCTAAAATAAAATTTGATTTAATTTTTTCTTTCAGTAAATCTATCCAACCAAATATTGAAGTAAGAGGGGTACCAATTTGATGTGCCGTTTCTTTTGCCATTCCTGACCATAAACTATTTTGTTCCGCCCTTTTATTAGACCTAAAAAATAACCATGAAATTGTTAAAAAAACAATTATTATAATAAACATGACTAGGGGATAATATTGTAAGTCTTTTAATAATGAAGAATTATCATAATACAAGTAATTATTAATATCTTGATAATTAATAATGATAGGCTTATTTTTATTTTTTATGACTTTTAATTTGCGATAAACAGATATACTATCTGTTTCTTTTATGTTTCTAAAGTCTAGAATGTTTTCCTCTTCATCTACTAAAATCATAGGTACTTTTCCTAAGTCTTCTATGAAATTAATAAGTAATAAGTCTATATCTGAAACTTCCGAAATTCTCTTTTGCGTCTTTGCCCACAAGTCCATTTTCAAACGCTCCTCTTCTTTTACCTTTTGGACAGTCCCAGATGTTTTCCAAAAAATTAATAGGATACAACACATTCCGATAATAATACCAAAATATCTCATCTTTATTTAGGAATGAATTTTTTAAAGATAGTTGGACACAAGTATATTTTAACTATGTATAGCCCTCTTGTCAGTAGCATCCAGTGCGGCTTCTTTTATGGCTTCTGTATACGTAGGATGTGGGTGTGAAATTCTTGCTATATCCTCCGCAGAAGCGCGAAATTCCATGGCAGTGACGGCTTCCATTATCATATCTGCCGCTCTTGCGCCTATCATATGTACTCCCAGCACTTCATCAGTACTACTATCCGTTAAAATTTTAATAAATCCATCGATGTCTCCGCTCGCTCTCGCTCGCCCTAAGGCACGCATAGGAAACTGCCCAGATTTGTAATTGACGCCACTTGTTTTTAATTCTTGCTCTGTTTTTCCTACAGATGCCACCTCAGGCCATGTATATATTACGTTTGGAATTAGATTGTAGTTAATATGCGGTTTTTGTCCTGCTAAAATTTCTGCAACAAGTACCCCTTCTTCTTCTGCTTTATGAGCTAACATAGTTCCTCTAATAACATCCCCAATAGCATAAATGTTTGAGACTTTAGTTTGCAAAGATTCATTAACGACTATTTGCCCTTTTTCATTAACCTCTACACCTGCATTTTCTAATCCTAATCCCTCCGTATAAGGTCGTCGACCCACAGAGACTAAACAATACTCGCTTTCTATCTGTATTTCTTTTCCGTCCTTGTCCTTAGCCGTTGTAATCACTATTTTTCCTTTGTTTTCTACTTTGGTCACTTGGTGTGATAAATAAAATTGTATTTTTTGTTTTTTGAATACTTTTAGGAGTTCTTTTGATAAAGCTGAATCCATCGCAGGAGTTATAGTGTCTGCGTATTCTACTACAGAGACTTCGCTACCCAATCGTTTGTATACTTGTCCCAATTCCAACCCAATCACGCCACCACCAATAATGGTTAATCGCTTGGGAATTTCTTTTAAAGAAAGTGCCTCAGTAGAAGTAATTACTCGTTTCTTATCTATAGGAATATTTGGCAAACTTGCTGGCTTTGATCCAGTTGCGATGATGAAGTTTTTTCCTTCAATTTCTTGGGTCTCTTTCTCACCTTTGATAGTGATTTGTGTACTGCTTTTAAAAGAAGCTGTGCCGTGGATAACTGTAATTTTGTTTTTCCCCATTAAATATTCAATGCCCTTTGTCGTTTGAGAAATGACTGTTTCTTTTCTAGTAATCATTTTGTCAAAATGTAACTTTACATTGGCTGGAACTTCTATACCATGTACTTCAGATTTTTCTACGATATCTTCATATAAATGAGAAGAGTCTAAAAGTGCTTTTGAAGGAATACACCCTACGTTTAGACAAGTGCCTCCTAGGGAGTTATATTTTTCTACTAAAGCAGTTTTCATCCCTAATTGCGCCGCTCTGATAGCAGCGACATATCCACCAGGACCGCTCCCAATAACAATAACATCGTATTTTTCCATAGTTTTTACTTTTCTGCAAAGATATACAAAAACCTAAAACGGCATCTATTTTTTTAAAGGACTATTACAAAGGATCTACATCTATCTCTACTTGTATTTTCCTAAATGGGGCGAAAGAGTGAAAGCTAATTACTACTTTATTTAACATCGCTTTTGTAATTTTTAACTGCCCTGTTTTTTCTATTTTGATTAAAATTTGTTTATGGTATTTGTTCTTAATTCTTGCAACTAAAGGGTCAATAGGACCTAAGACTTGATTTTGTGTATTAGTAGACAAGGCATTGTGAAACCACTTGGCTGCAGTATCCAAATCGCTATAATTTTGATGTTTTAACGTAATTTTTATCAATCGACAAAAGGGCGGAAAGAAGAATTGTTTGCGCTCCTTAAGTTGAATATTAAACATCCCTTCATAATCGGCGCCAATGACTTGTTGCAATATGGTGTGCTTTGGTTGAAACGTTTGAAGAAGCACTTTCCCTTGAGTAATTGATCGCCCTGCTCTTCCAGCAACTTGCAAAAGCGTTTGAAAACCTTGCTCGTGCGCCCTAAATGTGGGATAGTTTAGGAGATAGTCCGCATTGATAACTCCTACTAAAGAAACATTTTGAAAATCCAACCCTTTGGTAATCATCTGCGTACCTACCAATATTTGTATTTCGTTAGTATTAAATGCCTCAAATAATTTATCAAAAGCCCCTTTTCGCTTCATATTGTCCGTATCCATTCTCTCTATTATATTATCTGGAAAAAGATGTTGTGCCTGCTCTTGTATTTGTTGAGTGCCGATACCCTTAAAGTCTAATTCCATACTGCCACAAGCACTGCATTGATGGGGTTTGCTTACGGTGTAGTTGCAATAGTGACATTTTAATTGCGACTGTACGCTATGGTACGTTAGTGACACATCACAATTGGCACATTTGGGAATATAGCCGCAAGTGTTGCACAAAACGGTTGAGGAATAACCGCGTCTGTTTTGAAATAAAATTACTTGTTTTCCTTCTGCCAGCACTTCTTTTATCGCATTGATGAGTTCCAGAGAGAAGAACCCTTTCATTTGCTTTTTCTTATAACTTGTTTTTAAATCTATACAGCTAATTTTGGGTGGTGGCGTGTTTTGAAATCGCTCTGTGAGGAGTACTTTTTCATATTTTTGGGTGTCGCAATTGTAGGCAGTTTCAATACTTGGTGTGGCGGAGCCTAATAAAATATTGGTGTTGTGGATACCCGCTAACATCGTTGCGGTATCTCTCCCATTATAAAAGGGCTTTCGCATTTGTTTGTAAGCGGTTTCGTGTTCTTCATCAACGATTACAAGTCCTAATGCTTGAAAAGGTAAAAACAGTGCAAGTCGCGTACCGATGATAACTTTAGGGGAGTCAGTCTTGTGCAACATATTTTTCCAAATTTCCGTGCGTTCTTGCAGGGAAAAATTAGAGTGATAGAGGCAAACATCCTTCCCGAAAACCTTCTGCAATCGTTTTAGAATTTGAAAGGATAGGGCGATTTCAGGAACTAAAAATAAGACTTGTTTTTGTTGTGAAAGGATTTCTTTTATAAGAGTGATATAAATTTCCGTTTTCCCAGAAGCCGTGATGCCGTGCAAAAGGACGGTGTTTTTTTTAGTAAATTTTTGTTGAATGTCTTTTACCATTTTTGTTTGTACAGGCGTTAAGGCGTAGTTTGATTTTGCTGAAGTCTCTTCATAAATAATTCTATCTTTTTGGAGGATTTCTTCGGTAAATATTTTTGCGTCAACCATCGTCTTTAGGATGGCATGACTATAATTGTTTTTCTTAAGGAATTTTGGTGCTTCTACTAAGGGGTGTTTTTTATCAGGAGAGGCTTCCGAGAAATATTTTAGCAACACCTCTTTTTGTTTTGGTTTTTTCTCCAAGGATGTCAATAACGGCGCTAAGGCGTCTTTGTGTTGATAGTGTTGCGCAAGAGTGATGTAGCGGACTTTCTTTGGGATGTATTTATCCACTATTTTTTGTTTTAACTCAATCCAATCTTTAGCGAGCATTTTGTAGAGGATGGGTAACACCTTTTGCTTGTTTATGATTTGGACGATGTTTTTTATAGAGAGTTCGCCTTGTGAAAGTGCTTCATAAATCAAATATTCATCGTCTGTCATTTCCTCCAGAGATTCATTGGGGATTTCTTTCTTTAGAATTGTTGTTTCGCTTTCCAATAAAAAGGCAGCAGGCAAGGCTGTTTTTAGTACTTCGCCCACAGTGCATTTGTAATATTCAGCGACCCACTCCCATAATTTTAATTGACTTTCAGTGACGATAGGTGTTTCCTCTAAAAAAGCGTGAATTTCTTTTGCTTCGTACTTTTGTGGCGGGGTGTTGTGTTTTTTTACGACAATAGCCGTATATATTTTTGATTTCCCAAAAGGAACGACTACCCGAGACCCTACAGATAGAAATTTGTATTCCTTCTCGCTCACCAAATACGTAAACGCTTTGGGAAGAGGCAACGGCAAAATAGTATTTATAAAATATGGCATTTTCTATCAGTCCTGACAGGCAAAGGTACATTCAATGGAATAAAAAGGGCATAAAATGATTTGTTTTAGTTTTTTTTTATATTTGACCAAAAATTAAAATTTATGAATAAAAGAGATACATATATAACTTTATTATTAGTAGCGGATGGTATTTTTGTTATAGTTGGAGCATTAATTAAAATTTTATATAAAAACTATATTTTATCTAATGCCTTTTTTATACTTTCTTTTGTAATATTCCTTATTGCAATAGGGATGCTAATTTTTAAGAATAAATAATTATTATATTTGCTAAAAAAAACTATGAATAAAAGAGATAAGAATTTAATACTATTGTTAGTTGGATCAAATATTATTACTGTAGTTGGTGTTTCACATAAAATATTGAGTAATGATACTACTATATCTACAACGATTTTTATACTATCTTTAGTGTTTTTAACAATTGCAATAGGGATGCTAATTTTTAAGAAAAAAAAATAATTATGACAGATATATTTTTAATTACATTTTTTTGTTCGCTTTTAGTTCAATTAATTGCGATAATACATTTTTTTAACAAACGCTACAAAAAGCAGCATATCCCTTTTTATTGGATACTTATTATATTATTCGGGATATTAGGGGCTTTAATATATTTTGGAGCAAGACCTTGGAATAATATAAAAAAGAGAGAATTTTTAGCAGGTAGAACTAGAAATGTATAATTTTTATGGGTTTAAGCAAAATAGCTAGGGCAATTTTCCTCAGCCATTTTAGACATTTTAAATCCCCCACTTTTAATCTATAAAAAATTAGAATTAGGATGTACTAATTAAGAAAAGGTTTTTATATTTGCCACCTGATAAAATTTTAACAAAACAAGTGATTAAAAATCCCTTTTTTTCTATAAAAATACTCCTATTTTTTTTCTGTATTTCTTTGAGTAGTCAATCTTTTTCACAAGACCACCATGGAGAAAATACACATGCTGAGGCTTCACGCAATAAGGAAGATAAGACATCCATAAAAAAGAAAATTAAAGAGTATATTTTCCATCACTTGGGAGATTCTTATTATTTTGATATTTACTCGTATGATGACGATGCAGGGCATCATAAATACGTTGGTTTTCCGCTCCCCGTTATTTTATGGGACAAAGGACTAAAAGTATTTTTATCTTCAGGATTTAAACATGGAAAATCTATCGTTAGCAAAGGAGAAACCCATTATAAACTCTACCACGAAAAAATATACAAAACAGATTCGGAAGGAACTATTCACTACGATGACCATCATCATGTGACTAATGCGAAACCTTTTGATCTCTCCATTACCAAAAACGTGTTTAATATTTTTGTAGTGGCGCTGTTGATGTTATGGTTGTTTATTAGTTTAGCAAAATCCTATGCAAAAAATGGAAATATTGCGAAAGGCTTCGGACGCTTTTTTGAACCTATCATTTTATATATAAGAGATGACATTGCAATTCCAAATATCGGAGAGAAAAAGTATAAAAAATACATGAGTTTTTTATTGACTGTTTTCTTTTTCATATGGTTTTCGGATATGTTGGGATTGACACCTTTTGGGGTGAATATCACAGGGAACATCACCGTGACGTTTTGCTTGGCAATTCTCGTATTTGTGATTACAAATATCACAGCAAATAAAAACTATTGGCAGCACATTTTTTGGATGCCCGGTGTGCCAATGCCAGTAAAAATATTGTTAGCACCTATAGAGTTATTAGGTGTATTTTTAAAACCTTTTTCATTAATGATCCGTTTGTACGCTAATATCTCGGCGGGGCATATTATCCTTATGAGTATCATAGGGTTAATATTTATATTTAAAACTTGGCTAAGTACTAGCTTATCATTTATGTTGGCATTTGCATTGACACTTTTAGAGGTGTTGGTAGCGCTCTTACAGGCGTATATCTTTACGATGCTGTCTGCCTTATATTTTGGATTTGCAAATGAAGAGAAACACTAAAAACGAATGTTTAATTTAAATTATTTATTATATAGAGTATGGAAATTCCAGTTATTGTTGGTTCAGGCTTAATTGTTCTGGGCGTAGGTTTAGGTATCGGTAAGATTGGTGGCGCTGCTATGGAAGCGATTGCCCGTCAACCAGAAGCCTATGGTAAAATTCAAACGGCAATGCTTATTGCAGCAGCGCTTATTGAAGGAATTGGTTTTGCGGCATTTTTTCTCGCGTAACCAATGTAAGGAAAAGCTTCCTTAATACCAAAACTATTAAGGAAGTATTTTTTAAATAAAATATTAAAATAGAAATGGAAAAATTAATCGAACAATTTTCTTTTGGATTGTTTTTTTGGCTGTCATTTATATTTATAGCCTTGTTGTTATTACTTAGAAAATATGCGTGGACTCCAATTTTGAAAACGATAAATGAGAGGGAAACGCTAATTAAGGAATCTCTGATGTCTGCGGAAAAAGCAAGAGAAGAGATGGGCAAGTTGCAAGAAAGTAATAAGCAAATGCTAAAAGAAGCAAAATTGGAGCGAGAAAAAATTTTGAAAGAAGCGCGTGCTATTAGCGATAAAATGATAGATGAGGCAAAAGGGGTGGCAAAAGTTGAAGCAAGTAAAATTGTGAAACAAGCTCAAGAAACAATAGCCGCAGATAAAAATAAAGCAATAAAAGAGTTGAAAGACGAAGTTGCTTCATTATCGCTATCCATTGCAGAGAAAGTAGTTACTACGGAGTTGGAAGATAAGAAAAAACAAGAAAATCTTATTGAGAAAATTTTAAAAGAAAGCGAGATATAAAATGAGAGGAAACAAGACGTCGGCGCGATATGCAAAAGCATTATTTCAGCACGCTATGGAAAGTGGCAAAGAAAAAGAAATATCTAAAGATATATCTTTGATTGAAGAGACCTTAGCGGAAACAAATTTATCTTTTTTAGATAATCCAACGATTTCTGAAAGTAATAAGGAAAAAGTCTTATTAACGAGTTTTACTAAATTATCAAAAACAACTCAAAATTTTATACAGCTTCTAAGTAAAAAGAAAAGAATCTCTTTAATCAGCGAAATCGCAAAGGAGTATCGCAAGTTTCTTTTAGCACATCAAGGGGAAGAGTATGTTACTTTAATTACTCCTGTACCTGCGACAGATAAAATAAAAAAATTGACAATGGATATATTGTCTAAAATAGTAGAAAAAAAAGCAGTGTTGCACAATATTATTGATACTTCCCTTATTGGAGGATTTATAATAAGAACATCTACAGTACAATATGATGCTAGTGTAAAAACACATCTAAAAAAAATAAAACAAAACATATAACAAAAAAATACAGTTATGTCTAAATTAAAATCCTCAGAGGTTTCAAATATTTTAAAAAAGAATATAGAAAATTTTTCGTTAAATTCTTCTGTAGAAGAAATAGGAACAGTCCTTGAATCTGGCGATGGGATTGCTCGTGTATATGGACTTTCAAATGTGAAATATGGTGAACTTGTGGAGTTTGAATCTGCGGGTATAGAGGGAATAGTTCTTAATTTGGAAGAGGACAATATTGGAATTATCATTTTAGGAGATTTTCAAAATATCAAAGAAGGAGATACCGTAAAAAGAACTCACCGAATTGCATCAGTAAAAGTAGGGGAAGGGATTATAGGTAGAGTAATAGATACTTTAGGAAATCCTATTGATGGAAAAGGACCTATTGAAGGGGAACTTTATGATCTTGCGTTAGAGAGAAAAGCTCCCGGTGTAATTTTTAGACAACCTGTAAATGAGCCCTTACAAACAGGGATTAAATCTGTGGACTCAATGATTCCTATTGGAAGAGGGCAAAGAGAATTGGTGATTGGGGATAGACAAACAGGAAAAACAACAGTTTGTATAGATGCGATTTTGAATCAAAAAGAATTTTATGACGCAGGAAACCCTGTGTATTGTATCTACGTGGCGATAGGTCAAAAAGCTTCAACGGTGGCAGCTATCGCAAAAACATTGGAAGAAAAAGGCGCTATGGCCTATACGACTATAGTATCTGCAAGTGCATCTACTGCGGCTTCCATGCAAGTTTATGCGCCATTTACAGGAACTGTAGTTGGGGAATATTTTAGAGATACGGGTCGTCCAGCCCTTATCGTTTTTGATGATTTATCAAAACAAGCAACTGCCTATAGAGAAGTATCTTTATTATTGAGAATGCCTCCAGGACGTGAAGCATACCCTGGGGATGTATTTTATTTACATTCAAGACTTTTAGAAAGAGCGGCAAAAGTCATAAATAATGACGAGATAGTTAAAAATATGAACGATTTGCCTGAGGCATTAAAAGATAAAGTAAAAGGCGGGGGGTCTTTGACAGCTTTGCCTATTATAGAAACACAAGCGGGAGACGTATCTGCATATATCCCTACGAATGTAATATCGATTACGGATGGTCAAATATTCCTTGAATCAGATTTATTTAATTCTGGGATTCGTCCTGCGATTAATGTGGGTATATCTGTATCTAGGGTAGGAGGTTCTGCACAAATCAAACCCATGAAAAAAATTGCAGGAACTCTTAGAGTAGACCAAGCGCAATTTAGAGAGTTAGAGGCGTTTGCTAAATTTGGTTCAGACTTAGATGCTGCAACTCTTACCATTATTGAAAAAGGTAGAAGAAATGTAGAAATCCTAAAACAAACGCAAAGTGATCCTTTCTCTGTAGAAAACCAAGTAGCTATAATTTATGCAGGGACTAAAAATTTATTAAGAAATGTACCTATTGATAAGGTAAAAGACTTTGAAAAGAGTTATTTAGAAATACTTAATCGTAAGCATAAGAAAACATTACAAAGTATTAAAAACGGTGTAATTGATACTAATGTGACAGAAACACTAGAGACTGTTGCAAAGGAAGTATCTAGTCAATTTGAATAATTATATATTATTGTTAAAGTAAGATGGCAAATTTAAAGGAAATACGAAACCGCATTTCTTCTGTATCATCCACGATACAAATCACAAATGCCATGAAAATGGTTTCCGCAGCAAAATTGAAGAAAGCGCAAGATGCTATTGTTGCTATAAGATCATATTCTGATAAGCTCAATGATATTATTCAAGAAGTATCACCATCTATAGAAAGAAGTGAATTTAATTATTTGCAAGGAAGACCTGTAGAAAGTGTATTATTTGTACTTATATCTTCAAATAGAGGACTTTGTGGCTCATTTAATGCGAATATAATTAAAACATTTACGACACATGCCAAAGAAAAATTTCCAAATAAAAATGTGGAAGTTGTTTTTATTGGCAAAAAAGCTGAAGATGTACTCGCAAGAAAGATAGAAAATACTAAGAATTTTAATGATATTTATAACGATTTAACGTTTGAATCTGCAAGTAAAATAGCAGATGATATCATGAAAGGTTTTGACACAAAACAGTATGATAAAGTCTATTTAGTGTATAATCAGTTTAAAAACGCAGCAAATCAGAATACTGTAGTAGAAGATTTCTTGCCAATTTCTTTTGATGAAACTGAAAATAAAAATAATCAAAAAGAATATCTTTTAGAGCCTGAAGAACATGAGGTGATTAAAGAAGTGTTACCAAAACTATTAAAAACACAATTACTTAAGGCTATTAAAGATTCTTTTGTTAGTGAGCACGGGGCACGAATGACAGCTATGCATAAAGCGACAGATAACGCTTTAGAGTTATTAGAAACGCTGAAACTTACTTACAATAAGGCAAGACAAACGGCTATTACAAACGAAATACTTGAAATTGTAGGCGGTGCAGAGGCTTTAAAATCTAAATAATTTTAAAAAAAAATGCGAATTTTATAGTATTTATAAAAAAAAAAACGATATTTGAAAAAAATTTATAAATTATGAATAAAGTAGAATTAATTGATGCAATAGCATCGGAAGCATCTCTTTCAAAAAGTGATGCTAAAAAAGCTCTAGAAGCGTTTTTAGGTAGTGTAAAATCATCTCTTAAAAAAGGAGGTAGAGTTTCTTTAGTTGGATTTGGTTCATTTTCTGTTTCTAAAAGAGCAGCAAGAGAAGGAAGAAATCCAAGAACGGGAGAAGTATTAAAAATCGCAGCAAAAAACGTTGTCAAGTTCAAGGCAGGATCTGAATTTTCAGATGCAGTGAATTAATAAAACAATCTTTGTTTCGTTATAAAAGCTTTCATATTTATTTATGAGAGCTTTTTTTTTAATTAATATTTAAATGAATAATCCCACCCTTAGACAAAATAAAATTGCTTTGTTCTTACAAAAAGAACTCGCCCAATTTTTTCATTTATTTATACAAAAACAACCTTCTTTTAAAGGAGTGCTGGTCTCCGTAACCAAAGTTATAATTACTAGAGATTTATCAATTGCTAAAATTTATATTAGCGTTTTTCCCTCAAATAAAGGGGAAGTTTTTATGGAATTAGTAGAAAGTAAAGAATCTAGAATAAAACATAAAATCTCAACATTACTTAAAAATAAAATGAGAAGAATACCTTTATTTAAGTATTATCTCGATGACTCTCTAGACTATATGGAGAAAATAGAAAAAGAACTCAATACTAAAATGACTTTATAGGAATAGTTAATGAGATTTGTTTTTTATTTAGCTAGACGATATTTTTTTTCTAAAAAAAAACAGAATGTTATTAATATCATTAATATCATTACTGTCAGCATTATTTCAATCACAATAGCCTCATTATTTATTGTTTTATCAGGTTTTTCAGGACTAAGAGAGTATGGCGATATTCTCTCAAATAATTTTGAAATAGATTATATTATTGAGCCAAGAACAGGTAAAACTCTCGAAATAAAAGATTCTTTACTAAAAAAGATTAAACAAGAAAACCCAGATATTCTCTCTTTAAGTAAAGTAGTTGAAGAAAAGGTTTTCTTGAGTGCTGGGGATAATAGTCAGATTGTTGTGCTTAGAGGTGTAGATAGTAATTATAAACACATCACAGGAATTGATACACTGCTAATTCTTGGGAATTGGATTTATAAACAAAATGATATATTAGTAGGAGCACCTGTAAAGAGAAAATTAAAAATTCGTAATCAAAATTCAATACAAGTATTAATTCCCAAAAGAAAAAAAATAAATTCATTATTGAATTCGTCTCCTTTTACTATAAAGGAGGCTAATGTAAGTGGAGTATATTCCAAAAACAGCACTACAAATAATAAATATGCTTTTGCGAATTTTCGGTTTGTACAAGAATTACTAGACTATGAGTATAGTCATGTTAGTAAGATTATTATTAAAACAAATCCTATTTCAACTAACGGTGAAGAGTTTGAAAAGAATTTATTGTCATATTTCCCCAACAATACGATAACTATAAAAGATAAATTTAAATTAAATGAGGCGTATTATAAAGTTTTAAATACGGAAAATATAGTTGTTTATTTTATTTTCACGTTAATAATAGTCATCTCATTATTTAACTTAATTGGTTCATTGTCAATGATGATATTAGAAAAAAGAACCCAATTAAAAATTCTAAATGCTATAGGAGTATCTAATTCTAAAAAATCAGCTATTTTTTTTCTATTAGGCAATATTATAGTATGGGTAGGAGGGTTAATAGGTCTAATAATTGGTATAATCATTGTTGTTTCTCAATCTTTATTCCCCTTTGTTTATATACCCAACACTGGAGTTGCTTATCCGTTGTTATTTGAATTAAAAAATATATTCATTGTAATACTTACTTTTTTAATTTTAGGAATAATTGCTTCAATTTTAGGAAACAGAAAAGTGTAGAACTCTTATAAGTTTACTCATTAATCTCCCTAGGGTGAGTCTTTTCGTACATTTTTTGTATTTTTTCTATACTATTGTGTGTATAGTATTGAGTACTTGAAAGACTACTATGCCCTAATAAATCTTTGATGGAATTCAAATCAGCCCCTTTATTTAATAGATGACTTGCAAAGGTATGCCTTAGAATATGAGGACTTTTTTTCTTTTTAGAACTTACACTACCTAAAAGCTCGTTTACAATTTTATATATATAACTACTATATAGTTTATTTCCTTTAGGAGTTATAAATAGATAATCAGTAGAAGCGCTGTTTTCTATTTCATTTCTTTGGATTATATATTCTTTTAATAAAGAAACAATATTGGGTAGTAATGGAATAATTCGTTCTTTATTTCTTTTCCCTAAAACCGTAATTTGATTATTTATAAAATCCACACTATTCATTTTTATTGTGATAAGTTCTGATAGTCTTACACCTGTACTATATAAAAAATCTATAATTATATAAGATAAAAAGCTGGGATAATCTTTTTTATACTCATAATTTCCAAAAAAATCTTCCATTTCTTTCTTTGAAAAAGGTACAGAAAACTCTTTATTTTCTTTGAGTGGCTTGTATCTTTTTAAAGGAAAAGAATCTATTAAATTAAGTTGTAATAGAAATTTATAATAAGACTTTAAAGAAGATATTTTTCGATTAATACTCCTATTTGAAATTCCATTATTTGACAAATAGATTATCCAGGTACGGATACTATTATACTCTATATCTTTATGGTCAATACTTAGATTATATTCTTTTTTATAGAAAGTAGCAAAAGATTCTATATCTTTTTTATATGCTCTTATTGTTTGGAAAGAATATTTTTTTTCGTGAGATAAATAATCAATAAATTTATCTATAGTTTCCAAAGTGGGGATTTTGGTAGAAGAAAACTAAATGTTTTCTATAATTCGCTGTTTGCTTTTTTTAATTTATAAGCAGCTTTCATTAATTCGGTTCTTCTAGCTACAGAAGGTTTTACGAATTGTTTTCTATTTCTTAATTGCTTAGAGACACCCGTCATGTCAAATTTCTTTTTGTAACGTTTAAGCGTTCTGTCTATATTTTCTCCTTCTTTAATTGAAATAATTAGCATTGTGATTTTTTTAGGGTTGCAAATATAGTAAAAACTTTTAAAAAACAGAATAAACTAAAAGCTATTTAATTCTTCAAACCAAAATTCATTATTTTTTAAGATATAGTAGGCGATATTCTCAAATCCTCCTTCTTCTTTCTCTACATAAAAGAATTTATTTTCAATATATTTTGTTGTTCCCAATACGGTTGATTTCTTCAAGCTTCCAGCTACTGAAACTCGCAATATTATATCTAAGGCAAGGTCATATCCTCTAATGCTTTCTTTGGTCGGGTTATACCCATAAAAATTAAAATATTCCTTATAAAACCGAGAGTTTTCTTTTTTAATATCCGTTTTAAAACCAGATAAAAATGTAAAATTAATCTCAGATAAATCCTTATTAGAGATACTATTATTTTCATATACAGGATCTCTATAAGTAGTTAGTAATTGAATATTCACACTATCATTTTTTTTATGAGAAGAGGATAATAAGGAAACTATACTTGAGATATAACTCAATTTTTCTGTTTCTAGGATGATTTTAGTATTTTTTACTTTACTTACGATAGTATCAATATTCTGCGGATGAAGAAACTTGTATTCTTCAATGTCATAAAATGCAGTACTGTCTATGGTAGCCAATAATTCATCTCTGATATCAACATGATTAGTATCATGTAAGATTAAAATACTATCTTGTTTTTTATTTAATTTTTTAGTCAGAAATGACAAACTTTTTTTTCTCAAAAATTCTTCTTGTATTACTGATTGGAACACATTAGGTTGCATTTCAATTCCCATTGTAGATAAAGGAAAAACTATAGCAGTTTCAGTGGACTTGGATGCTAAAAAATTAAAATTAGTAGGAATTAAGGGTCCAATTATAACATCAATATTGTCAAAATTATTAGAATTTAAAATTTTATCTATAACCCAAGTACTATTTTGTGTATCATATATTTTAGCATTAATATTGATACCTAATTCCTTTGCTTTTACAAAAGCCCATCTTAATCCAGAATAAAATTCTAATGAAATAGTATGTAAATTTCTTTCTTTTAAGACTAAATTCCCTGACTTTAGAGTATTCTTTAATTCTTCAATTTTAAACGGTAGAAAAACAGCTATGTTGACAGTATCTTTTTTTCTTGATAAAGAAGATAAATCAATTAATGGAGGTAAGGAAATACTATAAGGATCCATTAGTGAATCTTTTTCAATAGGAATTTTTAACACCATTCCTACTTGTAGCCCTAGACTGTCCAACTTTGGATTGTGTTTTTTAAGTTGTTCCTCAGTGAGTCCCGTATTTATTTTTATTCTATAAAACCCTTCTTTAGGTTTTACTACGTATTCTTTATATTTTGGGTCAATAATAATAGTATCAATTTCGGGAACCCTTAGTAAGTCTCCAACCTTTAATCCACCAATTATTTTTGGATTTTTTTCTTCCAGAGTCTCAATGCTAGTATTATATTTTTGAGAAATACTCCATTTAGTTTCTTTGGTGAGAACTTTGTGATAAATAAACCCTTTTTCCTTATAGATAGGGATTTTTAACACCATTCTTTTCTTTAATCCTTTTCTTTTAAGTTTAGGATTATACGCAATAATTGAATCTATAGGGACATTATATTGCTTTGAAAGCCCATATAAGGTTTCTTTTTTCTTAACCTTATGTTTTTCAAAATCAAGTATTTCTGTTTTTTCTTGCGCATTTAGTAATGCAGTACAAAGAAAAAATATAAAGCAAAAAATAAATATATTATTATTTTTCATAAGTCTACATAATTATTCCCATTCTATGGTTGCAGGAGGTTTTGAACTAATATCATATACCACTCTATTTACTCCTCTTACATTATTTATAATTTCATTTGAAGTACGTTGCAAAAACTCATATGGCAAATTACTCCAGTTTGCAGTCATCCCATCTTTAGATTCAACCGCTCTTAAAGCAACACATTTTTCATAGGTTCTCTCGTCTCCCATGACTCCTACACTTCTTATAGGAAGTAGCATAGCTCCAGCTTGCCAAATGGTATCATATAAATTATCCTCCTTTAAATTTTTTATAAAAATTGCATCTACCTCTTGAAGAATAGACACATTTTCTTGAGTGATTTCACCCAAAATACGAATCGCTAATCCTGGTCCTGGGAATGGATGTCGGTTTATCAAAAAGTCTGGAATATCTAATAATCTCCCTACATTTCTCACTTCATCCTTGAAAAGCATTTTAAGGGGTTCTATCAGTTGCAGCTTCATTTTTTTAGGAAGTCCACCTACGTTATGATGTGATTTTATGGTAGCGGAAGGTCCTTTTACAGAAACGGACTCAATTACGTCTGGGTATATAGTTCCTTGTCCTAACCATTTTACACCTTTTATCTTTTTGGCTTCTTTATCAAACACATCTATAAAAATCTTCCCAATGATTTTTCTTTTTTTCTCAGGAGAGGTAACATTTTTTAAAGCAGATAAGAATTTTTTTGATGCATCTACCCCAGTGATATTAAGCCCCAAATCTTTATATTGTTCCAACACCATTGAAAATTCATCTTTTCGCAACAAGCCATTATTTACAAAAATACAATGCAATTGTGCCTCAATAGCTTTGTGTAAGAGTAGCGCAGTTACAGTAGAATCCACACCTCCAGACAATCCTAAAATTACTTTTTCATGGGTAACTGTCTTTTTTATATCCTCTATGGCAGTATTTATAAATGAACTTGGCACCCATTCCGCTTTTATTTTACAAATATCAACTAGAAAATTCTTGAGTATTTTTTTTCCTTCTTCTGTATGGTATACTTCTACGTGAAACTGTACCCCATATATATCTTTGTCCTTTATTCTATACGCTGCATTTTTTACTTGAGGAGTACTTGCTAAACAAATTGCCTCTTTAGGTAAGGTTTCAATCGTATCACTATGACTCATCCATACCTGCGTGTCTTTTTTCACACCCTTAAAAAATACATTTTTAGATTCTATAAAGCTTAAAGTCGCTTTTCCGTATTCTCTAATTTTAGATTTTACAATGGTTCCACCTAAGGCATTAGCGATGAATTGCGCACCGTAACAGATACCTAAAATTGGTACTTTTATAACTGATAAATCTATCTTCAGCGCGTTTTCAGCGTGTACAGAAAAGGGGGATCCAGACAAAATAACGGCGCCAAATTCGTTTATATTTTCAGGAACAGAATGATAAGGATGTACCTCAGAATAGATAGACAATTCCCTCACTTTTCTAGCGATAAGTTGCGTGTATTGAGAGCCAAAATCTAAAATTAATACTTTATCTGACATGAGACAAGAGGGAAAAATAAATTAGCGACAAAGATAAAAAATATAAGAATATATAAATAAGTAAAAATAATTATATTTGCACACTCATTTTTGGTGGATGTAGCTCAGTTGGTTAGAGCACTAGATTGTGGTTCTAGGGGTCGCCGGTTCGAATCCGGTCTTCCACCCTTTTTTT
>JAMJVX010000027.1 GCA_023558315.1 Flavobacteriaceae bacterium | reverse complement strand
CCCCCAATAAACCATATTTTCCCTCCTAATGCATGAGTTTTCTTCCATACCATTTCATTTTCTAAAGTCCAAGGTGTTCGTATTCCGATAAAATAATTTGGCTTTATCGTTTTAAAATAATTCCCAAGTATTAAAAATAATACTCCAACTAATAATAGTATAATGTTTGGATTTAAAGACTGATTTTTAATGGTGTAAATAAGAAACAAACTCAATACTGACATAAATGTAGTTATTGTAAATTTGATTTTTTGGAGTTTGTCTCCCATATTATTAAGCGTTTTCTTGGGGTCTATCAATGGGGATACTAATAATATTAAATAAGTAAATACTGCTATACATGCTAAGTATAATATCTCTATCTTATCACCATACCTATCTATTTCTCCTTTCCCATTCCAATGCAAAGGCACTTTATCTGGTAGTTCATTCCATATGTATGCCAAATAAATAAATGGCAATACTATTATTAACAAAATTGGTAAGTCTTTTTTTATTTTCATAATTCTATTTTTTTAAAGTTAATATCCATTTCAGTAAATCTTCTAAAATGCTAGTATTTAATGAGTAATACAAAAACTGTCCTTTTTTCTCACTATAGATTAAATCTGCATTTTTTAGAATTTCTAAATGATGAGAAATACTTGGCTTAGATATATTGAATTTTTTAGCTATTTCGCCTGCATTCATATCTTTTTCCTTTAACATCTCAATAATTTTCCTTCGTGTTTCGTCATTAAGTGCTTTGAATAAAGAATTCATACATTTAGTTATTTAGGCAAATATATAAATATCTAAATAAAAAGCACAACTTATAGAAATATTTTTCCTATTAAGTTTAAGTTAACTAAAGTATAGAAAAAAGAAAACCTCAATTTATTGGATAAATTGAGGTTTAATTGTGCGGTCTGGACGGGACTCGAACCCGCGACCTCCTGCGTGACAGGCAGGCATTCTAACCAACTGAACTACCAGACCTTGGAAAAAATGATTGCAAATATAAAGTTTTATAAATATATCAACTCCCAATATTTAAAAAAAATAATAGTATTTTTGTTTTTACTCTTTTTAACATAAGATAAACTGAATTATGGCAACACAAAAAATAGATACTGACGCATTAGGCGAAAAAATAGTCAAAGTATTAAAAACAATATACGATCCTGAAATTCCTGTAGATATATATGAATTAGGGCTGATTTATGATGTTTTTGTAAATGAAGATTACGAAGTAAAAATTCTCATGACACTGACTACGCCTAATTGTCCTGTGGCAGAGTCGCTTCCTGCTGAGGTAGAGGATAAAGTAAAATCAATCAAAGAAGTAAAAGATGCGGAAGTAGAAATGACTTTTGACCCTCCTTGGACGCAAGATATCATGAGCGAAGAAGCAAAATTAGAACTTGGATTACTTTAATCAATTCACTATCCCATGGAAGAAATTGTCAATCGAGTAGCAAAAAGTAGTTTACTCACTCTTGATTTAGAAAGCCTGTTTCCCACTAACAAATCTATCTTTTTAGACATAAAACAATGGTTGGAAGAAGGGTTTATATTAAAAGAAAAAGAGTTTAGAAGTGCGCTAAAAGAACACGATTGGGATAAATATCAAGGAAAATACGTTGCACTATATTGTAGTGCAGATGCAATTCTTCCCGCTTGGACAAATTTACTTATCACCTCCTATCTCACTCCTTGGGCGGAGAAAGTAGTGTGTACAGATAATGAAGAAGAATTAGACAACGCCATATTCATGGATTTAATCAAAAAAATGTCTATTAATGAGTATAAAGACAAACCCGTAATCGTAAAAGGTTGTAGTCAGCGAACTATTTCAGAAAATGTATTTATTGCACTTATAGAGAAGTTACAACCTGTAGTAAAGAGTTTGTTTTACGGCGAAGCGTGTTCTTCTGTACCTTTATATAAAAGGAAAAATTAGTTCTTTTTTCTGTTGAGAAGTGGGAAAAAGATAAAAGAAAGCCCTCCAAAAATTAAGATTAATGCGGTCTGTGTTGTCCATATCACCCAACCAAAGGCTAAACTCGCTTCTTTAGAAACACCATAGGCGATAAAAATAACAGATACCACATAAGGATATAATCCTATTCCTCCATTTGTCGCAGAAATGCTCAGTCCTCCTGCTAAAAAGCCAATTAAAATAGCATCAAAACCTAAAGTGCTCGTTTCATCAAAGCAGAAGATTACTATATAAAACATTAAATAGTACAACACCCAAATAAGGATTGTGTGAAATAGGTACAATCCCTTTTTTTTCATTTTAAAAACTACAAAGAGTCCTTCTAATAAGCCTTTTAACAATTTTTTGATTTTTTCAAATAAATCCTTTTTAAACTTCTTTATGAGGTAATATCCACCAAAAAATAACGCCCCCACTAATAAAAGATATATCAATAGCGTTTCTACAGATATTTCTTTTTCTTGAATAATTCCTATAAAAATATCATATTGGAGAAACAACCCTATACCACATAGGAGTAATAAAATTACTAAATCTACAATTCTTTCTGCCACAATGGTTCCAAAGCCTTTTTCAAAGGGGATTTTTTCGTAATTAGTCATCAATGTTGCTCTAAACACTTCGCCAGATCTTGGTATTCCTAAATTGGCCAAATATGCCGCTAATATAGATAGCGTACTATTTATAAATCTAGGTTTATATCCTAAAGGGTTAAGCATGTATTTCCATCTGTAGGAACGTATCAAGTGACTTAATAAACCAAAAATCGCTGATAAGATTATAAATCTAAAATCTGCTTTTTGTATAGAATCAATGATGTTTTGTCGGTCTTCTGGAGTGGTTCCAGAAAAGGAAAGATAGATGAAAAATAACCCTATGGCAAGTGGTAATACTACTTTAATATACTTTTTCATGACTTAATTTATTTTATTTGTTTGCTCGTTGGGAAATACAATACTTGGTTTAAATTTTTTTGCTTCTTCAAAAGGCATTAAAGCATAACTCACTATAATTATAATATCTCCTTTATACATTCTTCTAGCCAAAGGTCCATTTATGATAACATCTCCACTCCCCCTTTTACCCTCAATTACATACGTGTCTAATCGTTCTCCATTATTAATATTTAAGATTGTAACCTTTTCACTTTCTATAATATTTGCTGCCTCCATTAGGTCTTTATCTAATACAATACTCCCAATATAATCAAGATTCGCATCTGATATAGATACTCTATGAATTTTTGATTTTAAAATTTCTATTTGCATAATCTTATTAAGCGGGCAAAGATAGAATAATTTAAAGAAGTAAATTATCTATAAGTCTAGTATTTCCAATTTTGGCAGCGACAAAAACTCTATATTTTTTTGAGTTTATAAATTCTGTTGCCTCTAGTAAGGTATCTTGATTTGTTATTAGAAAATACTCAAGCGATATATATTCATGGTCTTTATATAAGGTATAAATATGCTCTTTAATATGTTTAGGTTGTTCCTTATTTTGTTTCATTTCTTTTGCTAATTGCATCGTTTTATAAAGAAAGGAAGCTTCTTTTTTTTCTTTTTGAGTAAGTTTTTGGTTTCTTGAACTTAATGCTAATCCATTTTCTTCTCTAATTGTAGGACATTCAACAATCTCACAATCTATTTGTTTTTGTCTCACTAAGCTTTTTATTATTTGGAGTTGTTGAAAATCTTTCTCTCCAAAGTAGGCTTTAATTGGTTTTAAAGCGGAAAGCAATAATTCAACAACAGTAGCTACTCCATTGAAATGCCCCATTCTAAACTCTCCTTCCATTACCTTGTCTAAATCGCCAAAATCATAC
Source organism: Flavobacteriaceae bacterium (assembly GCA_023558315.1). Classification (GTDB taxonomy): domain Bacteria; phylum Bacteroidota; class Bacteroidia; order Flavobacteriales; family Flavobacteriaceae; genus JAMJVX01. Next base: position 9,809 of record JAMJVX010000027.1, on the reverse strand, counting down.
GTCATTGATTTAACCTCATTTTTATATATATCATCAACTGTGGGCATATAAATAAGAATATTTTTAAAATGTTTATTCAACATTTCAATATCTTTCTCGTAATTTATCGGGTAAAATTTCAAATCTTTTTTGTCATCAAACTGAGTGGGATTTACAAAAATTGAAATTATTACTGTTGAAAATTCAGCATACGCGCTGTTTATTAAAGACAGGTGTCCCTGATGAATAGCCCCCATAGTAGGAACTAAAGCCCACTGATTAATTTGATTTTTCTTCAGGTAGTTCAGTAAGTTATTCTGTGTAGTAAAAATTAAATCCAACACTATTTAATTGAAATAGAAAACAAATATATATTTTTTTGTATTTTTGCAAATATTTTTTTTTAACCAATTTTGATACAAGATAAAAAAGTACTCGTAATCTCTTCTGAGTTAGTTCCCTATATGCCGCAAACAGAAATGTCTACAAAATCATTTATGTATTCAAAGGCAATTAATGATAATAAAGGGCAAACTCGGATATTTATGCCGTGTTATGGCAGTATTAATGAAAAAAGACATCAACTACACGAAGTGATTCGTTTGTCTGGGATTAATTTAATTGTAAACTCAACAGACAATCCTCTTATTATTAAAGTAGCTTCTATTCCCAAAGAGAGAATCCAAGTTTATTTCATCCAAAATGAAAGTCTTTTTGATAGAGAAGGGTATTTGAAAAATGAAAAAAACATTCCTTTTAAAGATAACAATAAAAGATTAATATTTTTTACAAAAGGAGTTATTGAAATTGTAAAAAAATTAAATTGGGAACCTTCAATCATTCATCTACATGGGTGGTTTACTAATCTTTTTCCTCTCTATATAAGAGAATATTACAAAAACAATCCCTTGTTTAGTTCAAGTAAAATAATTACTTCAATCTATAAAAAAGAAGAAGATTATCCTTTAAATCAATTTAATAAAATGGTTGGTTTTGATATCCCTGACCAAAAAAAATCAAAACATCTTTTAAAACCAAAATACGATTCTTTATCCATGTTAGCAGCGGAATACTCAGATGGTATTATTTTCAATTCTGAAGTTGATGAAAAATTAAAAAAGAATATTATTGACAAAACTAATACTCCTTTTATTGAAGAATCAAAAGATGCTAATCCTGAAGCAGTTCTTAACTTTTATAATCAATTAATTGACGACGAACAGGAATGAAAAAGATAAATTTCATCACCTCTTTTATTTTTTTATTTTTTATTATTGGATGCGAAAAAGAATATAATACTTTAGGAGGCGAATCATTATTGTTTCAGAGTTTCACAGAGGGTTACACTAAAGTACCTGTATTCAGTTTTCAAGAAAAAATTTCAAGAGTAGAAACATCAAACCTTCCTCTTTTACAACTTGGAAAATATTCTAATGAGACCTTTGGAAGTGTTGATGCTAGTATTGTAAGTCAGTTTAGTTTAACTATACCTAAGCCTCGATTTGGTGAAATAATTCATTCAGAAGAAATGACAGATACTACAATGGAAAATGAAGTTATTAAAAAAGTGTATCTAGAAATTCCTTTTTTTTCAAATATCACAAGTACAGAAGATGATGGAGAAAATATATATAAAATAGATTCCCTTTTTGGGCAGAGAAACTCTAAATTTAAAATAAAAGTTTATGAATTAGACTATAATCTTAGAAATCTGGATCCTAATGATAATTTTGAATCTAATCAACCGTATTATTCCAATGAGGATTTTGTTAATACACACATAGGAGATTTATTAGGCGAAAGTAGCGAGTCTATAGAAATATATGAAACAGCATTTGACCAAATCGATTCAAGTAAAGATACAATTCCAATAAGATTATCCCCTAGAATAAGGATGACTTTAGATAATGACTTCTTTCAAAAAAACATATTAGATAAAGAAGGAGAAACTGTTTTTGACAATAATGATGAATTTAGAAAACACCTAAAAGGATTGTATATTAAGACTGAATTTTCTGAAGAAGACAAACCCTTACTTATGCTTTTAGATTTCTATAATGCTGTGATAAAAATAGAGTATGAATATACCAAGTTTTTAGATGAAGGTACTGAACAAAGAAATGGATTTTATAATTTTGGTTTAGGTGGTATTAGTTTTAATTTATTCAATACAACTGAACCAACTTCTGCTATACCCCTTAATTCTAGCGATAAAATTTATTTAAAAGGGGGGTTAGGCTATTCATCAAAAATAAAATTATTTGACGCACTTAGTGGAAGTTATTTAGATTCATTGAAGCAAAAAACTTCAAACTGGATTATTCAAGAAGCAAGTTTGAAATTCCATATTGATACAACTTTTAATGTAGCGAATATTCCGCAAAAAATATACTTATATAAAACCTCAGGAAGTGATAATAAAATAATTGATTTTTCTATTAACAGCGCTATATTTAGTGGATTTTTAGATAGTGATAATAATTATTATAAATTCCGCTTAACTGAACACTTAACTAATATTCTAAAAAGAGATTCTACAAATGTAGATTTAAGGTTACTTGTAAATACTTCTGCACTAAGTAATAATATAGTCAATAAGTCTGCATATATTGAAGGAAGTACTAGTGAGATTACTGTTCCCGCAGGCAGCATTATTAATAGTCCATTTGAATCAGTGTTAGTTGGTTCAAACCCTACTGATTCAAACTTACTGGATAAAAAAATAGAATTAGAAATTTTTTACGTAAATTATTCTAATTAACTAATTTTATTCTATTTTTGGTTGTAAAATCAAAATAATTCAAAATGAATACGCAAAAACTTGTCAATAATTTTCTACAACTTGTAGTTAAACGAAATCAAAATGAACCAGAATTCATGCAAGCTGTTACTGAGGTTGCTGAAACCGTAATTCCCTATATTGCTAAACAGGATATATATTACGGACAAAATATTCTATTACGTATGGTAGAACCAGAGCGTGTTATTTCATTTAGAGTTGCATGGATCGATGATAACGAAGAAATACAAGTAAATAGAGGATATAGGATTGAAATGAACTCTGCTATTGGCCCCTATAAAGGGGGACTTCGCTTTCATCCAGATGTAAATCTCAGCGTTCTGAAGTTTTTAGCTTTTGAACAAATATTTAAAAATGGACTAACTACATTGCCTATGGGAGGAGGTAAAGGGGGTTCTGATTTTGACCCTAAAGGGAGAAGTGATACTGAGGTGATGAGATTTTGTCAAAGTTTTATGACGGAATTATTTAGACATATTGGTCCTAATAGAGATATTCCTGCTGGAGACATTGGTGTAGGTAGTAGAGAAATTGGTTATTTATTTGGTCAATATAAGCGTTTAAAAAATGAATTTACAGGAGTATTAACTGGAAAAGGTATTTCTTGGGGAGGCTCTCTAATACGTCCAGAAGCAACTGGATATGGAACAGTTTATTTTGTAGAAAAAATGTTAGAAACTAAAGGGGAAGGAATAAAAGATAAAAAAGTGGTGATTTCAGGGTCAGGAAACGTCGCGCAATATGCTGCTGAAAAAGTGGTGCAACTAGGAGGGAAAGTCATTACTTTATCTGATTCTTCTGGATATATATACGATGAAGAGGGGTTAAATGAAGAAAAATTACAACGTATTTTTGAAATTAAAAATACCCAAAGAGAACGCATAAGTAAATATTTAGAGTATTACCCTAAAGCTAGTTTTCATGCTGGCAAAACACCTTGGGAAGTGCCATGTGACATAGCATTACCCTGTGCCACACAAAACGAACTAAATGGAAAAGATGCTAAAATGTTATTAGATAATGGCTGTATCTGTGTAGGTGAAGGGGCAAATATGCCATCAACACCAGATGCAGTACATTTATTTTTAGATAAACAAATTTTATTTGCACCCGGCAAAGCATCTAATGCTGGGGGGGTTGCAGTGTCTGGATTAGAAATGGCACAAAACTCTCTACGTTATAATTGGACAAGAGAGGAAGTAGATGAAAGATTAAAAAGCATCATGGTAGATATTCATAAATCTTGTCAAAAATATGGAACTGAGAATTCATTTACGAATTACGTAAAAGGAGCAAATATTGCTGGATTTGTAAAAGTAGCAGATGCAATGTTAGCGCAAGGGGTAGTCTAAGTTACTTACTTATTAAGCAAATCTAAATAACACAGGCAAAACAAAAACCACAAAACATATCCATAACAGATATACTGGAAGATATTTTGCAATAACTGTTTCTATTTGGAACTCTTGTTTTTTCCTGAAACAACTTTTATAAAGTGCAATCATCATTTGAAATAAGTTTATAAAAATCAAAATATTTGATCCTAAAACTACTATTCTATTAGGTGTAATGCCAAATCTATCTAATCTATAGATAATTGCAAATAACGCTACTACATTAATAATTAATGTGATTGAGGAAAGAAGGAAAAGTATACGTTTGTTAAATGTATATTTTTGATTTTTAAAAATTCCAGATATAGAAAAAACAATAAGCGCCATTACGCCTATAATTACTATATTAAAAATAAGTAAAAATTCTCTATCGTTAAAAGGATTATTAGTTGAAACTATAGTGCTTATTGAAAAGATAACTAAAGTCACTAATACTAAAGGACTAAAAATATTTGCAATAATTGGGACGATTTTTCTTGTTAAATTGGGGATTATTTTTAGTATAAATACGGCAAGTATGGGTGCAGAAACGACCCCTGGTATAATTACATATTCCCCATAAAATGTTTCTATTTCTAGCCCTAATGTAGAAAACAAAGCGATAGTGATTCCACTAAATATTCCTCCAGATATAGCAATCAGCGCACCTAAAACGATTAAGTCTGCATTATACTTGATATATTCAAAGCGTTTTGATAGATTTTTGAAATCAAAATTTATTACCCACATTCCATATAAGCCCCAAAATAGTAAGGGTGAAAATATATAAATTAAATTTGTAGAACTACTTTCATTAATGGGAAGTAGATTTATATAAGTAATGATTAACAAGGAAGTGAGAATAATTAGTAAATTCTTTTTCGCAAGTTTTTGTCCATTTAAGATAGAATACACAATTAGACCTGCAAAAACTATAATTGGAATATTACGTTGATAAAACAATTCTTGCCAAACTTCACCAAAACTAAATATAGTTGGGAGTTTTATGAAAACATAAGTTACTATAAATGAAATAACTAAAGAAAAAAAATCCTTATTTATCAATTTTATTTTTGCTGAATCTCTTTGAGAATACTCCAATCTTGATTTCCAAAATTTAGCCCCCACAACATGGGATATTTCAGGATAAATTTCAAAAAACATATTTTTAAATGTAGATTTATCAGATTGGTATAATTTTTCTAGCACATCACTATTTTCAATATTTTTTCTAATTTCTTCTTTCATTCTGTAAAAATATAAAATTGGTATTATTTTTGACACTTTATATATAAAAATCATTTTTATGAAAAAAACATTAAGACCTTGGGATAGATTTTTAGGATTATTACAGTTAGAGAAAAAAGATATTTTACAAATTTTTTACTATGCTATTTTTTCTGGATTAGTTGCTCTTTCTCTTCCATTAGGTATCCAAGCTATAATAAATTTAATTCAAGGGGCTCAATTTTCTACTTCATGGCTAGTATTAGTTGTACTAATATCCATTGGTGTAATATTTTCTGGAGTATTAAACCTTATGCAATTAAGAATTATAGAAAATATCCAGCAACGTATTTTTACTCGTTCTTCTTTTGAATTAAGTAACAGGTTTCCTAAAATGATTACAGAAAATCTAAGAAATGAATACCCCCCAGAGTTAGCCAACCGTTTTTTTGACACATTAACCATTCAAAAAACTCTTGCTAAAATACTTATTGATGGACCTGCCTCATTATTACAAGTTGCATTTGCTCTTATTTTACTTTCTTTTTATCATCCATTTTTTATTTTATTCGGAATTATACTTATCACTACTCTGTACTTTGTATTTCAATATACAGCAAGAAAAGGGTTACAAACTAGCATTGAAGAATCTAAGTATAAATATAAAGTAGCGCATTGGATTCAAGAGATTGCCCGTACATTTATAAGTTTTAAAATTGCTGGAAAAACAAATTTAAATCTCGATAAAAATGACCTTTTAGTAGAAAAATATTTAAATGCTAGGGAAAAGCACTTTAGCATCATAAAGTTCCAATTCTTAAAAATGATTGGTTTTAAAACAATAGTTACCGTAGGACTATTAGTAATTGGCGGATTTTTAGTTTTAAACCAACAAATAAACATAGGGCAATTTGTCGCTGCTGAAATTATTATAATTTCTGTAATTTCCTCCGTAGAGAAAATTATTTTAGGATTAGATGCTTTATATGATATGTTAACTTCACTAGAAAAATTAGGTCTAGTTGTGGATAGACCTTTAGAATCTAATATAGATAAAGATGAACCTGAATTTGAAACAGATATAGATATTCAATTAGATAAAGTCTCTTACATACTTCCTAATGGGAAAAAGATTTTAGAAGATGTTTCATTGAAAATAGACACAACAAGTAGGATTTTATTACAAGGGGAAAGTGGTTCAGGTAAATCTAGTTTATTAAATATTATTTCTGGAATAATAAAACCTACTAGTGGAAATATATATGTAAACAATTTATCCATTGAAAATATTACATTAGATTACTATAGAAATTTTTTAGGCTTTTCTATGTCTGGAGAAACCCCATTTGAAGGTACGCTTAGAGAAAATTTAACCTTCGGAAATACAAGCATCTCAGATGACGAAATTTATAAGGTGTTACGTATTATGGCATTAAGTGATTTTTTAAAAGAACTTCCGAATGGGCTCAACACCATTATTTATCCTGAAGGGAAACAGTTATCCTATACTATAACTAAAAAAATAATTCTTTCTAGAGCAATTCTTAAAAAACCTAAAATTCTAATTTTAGAAGATGCTATTGATAGATTTAACGAAAATGAAATAAAATCTATAATTGATTTTATTTGTAGTCATATTAACCCTTGGGGATTGATTGTTGTTAGTAACAATTCCTATTGGGGAAATTATTGCAACGATAAGTACTTAGTGAAAAACGGAAAAATTGAAAATAATTAAACATGTTAAATATTTCTAATAACAATATAGACAACGAAATTTCTTTAGAAGATTATAATTCTGGAAAAATTCTTTTTCAAAAGAAAAACATACATAAAGTCCTAAATAGAATTTTGCTTTTATTCTTAATTATCCTTTTGATAGTATTCTTTCTTCCTTGGACACAAAATGTAACAGGTCAAGGATTTGTAACTACATTAAAACCAGGTCAAAGACCGCAAACTATTCAATCTCCTATCCCTGGACAGATTGAAAAATGGTTTATTCAAGAAGGTGATTATGTAAAAAAAGGTGATACTATATTGAAAATCTCAGAAGTAAAAAGTGATTATTTTGATGAGAAGTTAGTCCAAAGAACTGAAAATCAAGTAACTGCAAAAGAATCATCCGAAACCGCATACAAGGAAAAAGTAAAAGCGTTGCGTTTACAAATAAATGCGCTAAAAAACGAGCAAAAACTTAAGTTAAAGCAAACAAAAAATAAATTATTGCAAGCTAAACTAATTGTTAAAAGTGATAGCATTACGCTACAAGCTTATCAAACAAATCAGGTGATTGCAGATACTCGATTTAATAGGATTTTAAATTTACAAAAAGAAGGATTGAAAGCAGTAAGAGATGTTGAAGAAAAAAGAATAAAATTACAAGAAGCCCAAGCAAAATTAATTTCTCAAGAGAACAAACTACTTGAAAGTAAAAACAAAGTAATTAATGCACAAATTGAGTTAGGTAGAATTAATGCCTCTTATGTTGATAAATTATCAGAGGTAAGGAGCAAACTTCAAGCGGCAAAATCTTCTCAGTATGGCGTACAAACTGAAATATATAAATTAGAAAATCAATTGGCAAACTACTCCAGAAGAAATTCACTTTTATACATCATAGCGCCACAAAACGGCTATATAAACCGAGCGTTAAAAGGAGGTATTGGAGAAACTTTTAAAGAAGGCGAAAGCGTAGTAAGCATAATGCCTGCTGACTATCATTTAGCCGTTGAAACGTATATTAGACCGATTGATTTACCCCTAATGAATATTGGAGGTAAAGTTAGAGTTCAATTTGATGGATGGCCTGCAATTGTATTTAGTGGATGGGAAGGCATTTCTTATGGTACCTATGGGGCTAAAATTGTAGCCATAGAAAACTTTATTAGCAGCAATGGAATGTATCGTTTATTACTTGCTCCTGATGAAGAGGATTATAAATGGCCTTCAGGGATTAGAGTGGGTTCTGGGGCAAAAACTATTGCATTACTTAATGATGTTCCCGTTTGGTATGAATTGTGGAGACAACTAAATGGGTTTCCTCCTAATTTTTATACTATTAAAAGTCAAAAGCAAAATTATAAGTATAAACAAAAACCTGTAAAACTTACCAAGTAAAAAAGTATGAAAAAATATTTTTTATACCTACCCATACTTTTATATTCTATTGCTTTGCATAGTCAATCAGAGAGTGTATTAACCCTATCTGAATATATTGCATATATCAAAAAACATCATCCTATCGTAAAACAAGCAAATCTTGTCATTACTGAAAGTGAGATTAAATTGCTAAAAGCGAGAGGAGCTTTTGATCCTAAAATAGAAGTAGACTACAACAATAAAGAGTTTAAAAACAAAGAATATTATAAAAAATTAAATACCTCTTTTAAAATACCAACGTGGTATGGTATTGAATTAAAATCTACTTTTAAAGAAAATGAAGGGGTATATCTTAATCCAGAAAATACGCTTGTTCCAGGGGGGCAATATAGCGCTGGGATTTCCATTCCTCTTTTAAGGGGATTGCTAACAAATCATAGGATGGCTGCTTTGAAACAAGCAAAAATATATAGAGAACAAGCGAAGGCTGATAATACGCTGTTGGTAAATACCATCATATTCAATGCGCTAAACGCGTACTTCCAATGGGTCAAATCGTACAGAGAAAAACAAGTATACACTAATTTTCTAACGAATGCAAAAGTACGGTTTGAGGGGATAAAAAGAAATTATGAATTAGGTGACAACCCTGCCATTGATACCACAGAAGCAAATATTACTTACAATAACAGAAAATTAAATTTAGAAAAAGCATCCTTAAATTATATTAAAGCGACACTAAATGTATCTAATTATATTTGGGTAAATGATATTCCTTTAGAATTAAAGGAGGATATGATGCCTGAAATTGATTTATTTGAAGAAATTGATAACGAATTGAAAATTGCTTTTATTGATTTTGACAACATTGATTTAGAATTAAACCCAAAAATACAATCACTCAATTATAAAATTGAAGGGCTAAAGGTGGAAAAAAGATTACAACTCAATAACATTTTACCAAAGTTAAATGTAGAATATAATTTTTTAAACGAAAACCCAGAGTTTTCTTCGCTCAACACCTCAAATTATGATGTAGGAATACGAGCAAGTCTGCCCCTTTTTCTTAGAAAAGAGAGAGCCAATTTAAAATTGGTGCAAAACAAATTATTGCAAACAAACTACGAAAGACAAAACGCCTCACTAACATTGACTAACAAATTAAACGCCTTACAACAAGAAATTAAATCCTATCAAAACCAGAGGAATATTACTCACGCAATTGTTTCTGATTATGAAGTTTTAGTCAGAGGAGAAGAACGAAAATTTGAAATTGGCGAAAGTTCCCTATTCCTAATCAATCAAAGAGAGTCAAAATTGATTGAGGC
>JAMJVX010000026.1 GCA_023558315.1 Flavobacteriaceae bacterium | reverse complement strand
AGATAGTGGCGCCTCCTTGACCTTAGATGGAGACGGAACGACCGTACAAGTAGGAAGCACCCTAAATGCAGGACAGAGTTTTACTAACGACCTTACAGGATTGAGCGAAAACTACACCTACTACTTTACCGCCTATGCGAGCAACACAGCAGGGACTATTTATGGAGAAAAGGTAAGTTTTACGACTGCCTCTACTCCTATTGTTACGTTTAGCACCGCTGGAACGACACTTAACGGCACGATTACCAATGTAGTGAACGAGAATTTTACGGACTTTGGAATTGTCTATAGCGCCTCTGCCAGCCAAACAGACGCCCTACAAATAGGACAGAGCAACGTCATCAAGATTGGAAAAACAAGCCTTACCGAAAATAGCGACGGTTCCTATAGTTTTAGCGTGACAGGGTTACAAACCTGTGGCGTCTATCTCCGAGCGTTTGCCACGCAAAGCAGTACAAACTCTTACGGAGATGTTGGGACTGCTTCTATCTCAAACAACCAAACCTTTACCTTAGCAAACGCAGAGGCGGGTTTACAAAGTGGTATTATTTGTGGAGAAAGCACCCATATCTACCAAATACCTATTAGCAATTCAGAGGCTTATAGCCTAACAGTAAAAGGAAATACGTCTATTTCTGACAACATAGAGGTTTACCCACAGGGTGTAAATACCGCAGTGAGTAGTAATCAACTCTATATAAAAGCAGGGACTTTTTCTAATTATATAGATTCAACTAAAAATTTAAATTTTTCTGGTACTACGAGTGGTACGCGCTATATGGTTTTACCGCTGTCTTCTAATACCCATAAAATAATTATTAGAAACACGAATACACAAGGTGAAAATTACTCACTAAATTTAGAGGAATACACTGGGTCAAATACTCGTAGATTAGCTATTAGCCCAAATACAATGGGGTATTTTGAGGTAACAGACCCAAGGCACTTTTGGGTTCATCTCCCTGCAAACAAAAAATTGAAATTTGTTGTTAATGAATGGGATTCAACCTGTTCACCAACTGTAGCAGCTTTTAGTTTAAATAATGATGGATATTTTCTTTTTTTTAGCGAACCTTCAGCGAATACTACTAAAACATTTACTACTAATAGAAGTCATTCAGAGTACTTTATACTCTCAATGGGTAATAACATTCTTACTCAATCAGGAGTACAACAACAAACTTGTGCGCTTCTTACATTTAGTTTTGTAGATTAGTTAGTTTTTTTTTTCTTATGAAAAAAGTATTCGTTCCGATAGTGTTTTTTTTGTTGATAGTCGTTTTGTTCTATGTGGTTTTTGTGGTTATTTTAAACGTAAACGCTTCGTAAGGTAGGAGGTAAAATGCTTTCGCTTTTCACTTTGGCTTTGCTCAGTGACCCCATTCAAAATTCCTCATTAAAAATTCATAATTAATATTCCTCCCTCCTCATAAAAAAAGGCATTTTTAAAAATTGTTTATCTTTGGCGTATGAAAAAAGAAATTGGAAAAATATTTATTGATTTAGGTAAAATTGTTTTTGGTGTAGGTTTTTTATCTGTTTTAATAGAAGGAAATTATATATTTACCTTTTTCTTTGCTTTTGGTTTTTTAACATTATTTCTGTTAGGTCTCCTATTATTAAATTCAAAAAAATAAATTTATGTACTTAGGTTTTGCAATATTAATTGGTTCTGCTATTATTGGTTTAACTTTTACTTTATTGGTTTTAAAAGAAAAAAAATAAGTATCTCTTGTATCTGATTTAGAGAGGTAAAAAAGACTACTCAAATATTTTCAGATGGAGTGGATTGTCTTAAGATTTTTACTTTAATTATGAAAAAAGTATTTATACCGATAGTGTTTTTTTTGTTGATAGTCGTTTTGCTCTATGTGGTTTTTGTGGTTATTTTAAACGTAAACGCTTCGTAAGGTAGGATGTAATGCTTTCACCGTTCCCTTCGGCTTTGCTCAGCGACCCCATTCAAAAATTCAAAATTCTTCATTAAAAATTTATAATTAAGGATACTTTTTTGGTAGAGGGAAATTGGATAGTGAGTAAAACTTACTTTTTTGTTTTTAGTTTTGAAACGATAAACTCTCCTACATTTTGCCCTTGCGACACGCCTTCTTCAATCGCCATTCTGTAATGTATGCCTCCATATAGTCTTGAAATAGCGGCTTCTTCTGAGGCATGTATAAAGGAATTAAACCTTCTCATAGGGAGTCCATACTCCATCTCTGTAGTATCTTCAAATTGAAAATTGTCCCCAAAAATACTAGTGAGTGTCACTGCAGCAGCTCTTGAGATTACAGAATGTCCACTCGTGTATTCTGGAAAAGGAGGTGTTTGTAGTAAAGGCACCCATTCCTCATCAAAATGCTGATTAATAAGTGTTTCGGGTCGTACTAATACGCTGTTCCATTTTTCATCCCAACAACTGATAAATGCATCAAATAGTGAAATAGATACTTTTGCATACGTATCAATCGTGTTGATGAAATTCTGATTCGCTTGTCTTGTTGCGATGGAAGTGATACCAATCCAATGCCCCCCTGGAGTAATTTTTTTAGTAGCGAACATCGCATGCCCTCTATGATGAGACACATAGGGGTTGCAATCCCAAAACTTCGCAATTTCAGTTTGTTCTTCCGTGAGGTTTTCTGTCACGTCTTGTACTTCTTTAAGTTGCTTATAAAAAGAACTTTTAGGATTTAAACTAAAAGGCACAGGCGGTATTGGAGCAAATTGGTTTGCTGAATCTAATACAAAAGTTCTTATCTGATTCCAATGAGGTTCAATCCCATCCATATAATCTGGAGGGGTTGGCTTCCAAAACTTTTCTTCTTGAAGAATGGTATATTTTGGATAGGTTCTCGTTTGGTCGTATAAATCTTTTTTCATCCATTTTAAGATATGAGTAGAAACACTATGTCCAAACGCCTTAGATTCATTAATCATTTTCTTTGGAGCGTTCCAAGTTTTTAATTTTTCTTCAAAGGATTGTTGAAAAGCAATCATTTTTTCCTCTGAAAAAATAAGGGTTTTACCGACCTCAATAAATGCATATATCGCAGCAATATTATATTGAATGTTTTCTGTACTTGGCGCTTCTATAGGAGTTAAGCCACTTAACTGTCCTGCTAAGGAAACATACTTTTCAGGACTTTTGAAACGAATAACTTCATACGCCGCAATACTTGGGTATGCATATACTCTAGACGCTACTGGAGGGGAAAAAATATCATACACTATTATATCCGTTAATTTTTTCATCGCCGAATGAAAAAGTTCTGGGTCTTCTACCTTTTGTAAATAGGTGGTATCCTGCTCACAATTATAGGTAGTAGTTGTAAATATTAATGTTATTAAAATAATTTTCAAATGTTTCATACTATCTTATTTTTTGTGTTCTCGATTGGATTCGAACCAACGACTTCTACCCTGTCAAGGTAGCACTCTGAACCAACTGAGTTACGAGAACAATTTTTGCAAAAATATTGCATTTAATTAATTTTTTCACCTATTTTAATTTTATTGTAATTATTATCTTTGCTTTTTTTATGTTTCTGAAAAAATTATTACATCATTTATTTTATAAATACCAAATGATTGTCTACAAAGACAATCACGAGATAAGGTTTAGTCTTACGATTTCTCCATTTCAAGTGCTCTCTGTTCTATTTCCATTAGCTTTAGGAATTACTTGGCTTATAGTTATTTATTCCCAAGAACGCCATGCTACAGAGCTTTTTACTTCGGGTCTTAGACACAACTTCATTTCTCAAAACTTAGTTATTGATTCATTAAAAAAACAATTGGATAAAGAAGAAAAATATCTCGTCTCAATTAGAAAAGCACTTACAGGAGATATATACGATGATCTTTTAGAAGATAAACCAAACCCTAAGAAAGGGGAAAATATCAATAGATTTATCGTTTCACGAAATCGAGAAGATTCATTGTTACGCGACTTAGAACACCAAGAAGAAAAATATACAATCCCTGAAAAAGATAGAGAATTAGCCAATCTTCTCTTATCCGCTCCTGCAAAAGGTTCAATATCACAAGTCCACGACCCTACTATTGGTCATTATGGAGTAGATATCTCACTTTCAAAAAACAGTCCTATTAAAGCCGCCGCTGATGGCACCGTAATTTTTTCTGAATGGAGCATTGAAACAGGTTATGTGATAGCGCTTATCCATTCAAATCATTTTATTTCTATCTATAAACACAATTCCTCCTTAAAGAAAAAACAGGGAGATTTTGTATATAAAGGAGAAGTGATTGCAACTGCAGGGAATTCTGGTGAGTTTACCACTGGCTGGCATTTGCATTTTGAGATATGGAATGATGGTTTAGCTCTTGATCCACAAGAATTGATAGAGTTTTAATAAAATGATAAAACTACTTTCTAAATTTGTTGCCTTTTATACGCATAAAAAAAACCAAAAATGGATTAAAAATCCACTTTATTACCAAGAGAATACTTTAAAACACTTAATTAAAAATGCGCGTAAAACTACTTTTGGTAAAGAACATCATTTTGATAAAATAAAAACTTATAAAGATTTTACAGCACAAGTTCCAATAAGAGATTATGAGGAATTGAGACCTTATGTAAATAAAATTATTGAAGGGGAAAGTGATGTATTATGGCCTAAAAAACCCATTTATTTTGCGCTAACAAGTGGGACCACTTCTGGCAAAAAATATATTCCCCTGACAAAAGAATCGCTACCACAGCATATTCGTGCCGCAAAAGAAGCATTACTCAATTACATCTACAAAACTGGAAAAAATGATTTTGTCTCAAGAAAGCAGATTTTTTTACAAGCAAGCCCTGAATTAGAAAATAAAAATGGGATTTTACAAGGAAGACTCTCTGGAATCGTTGCGCATTATGTACCCAAATATCTACAAAAAAGCAGAATGCCAAGTTGGGAAGCGAATTGTATTGACGATTGGGAAACCAAAGTGAATAAAATTGTAGACGAAACATTAGCGGAAGATATGGGTGTCATCTCTGGGATTCCTCCATGGGTAGAAATGTACTTCAAAGAGATTATCAAAAGAACGAAGAAGCCTATTAAAGACGTTTTTAAAAATTTCTCATTGTTTGTTTACGGCGGTGTAAATTTTGACCCATATCGTTCTATCTTTAAAAAACTCATTGGAAAAGATATTGATTCCGTTGAGGTGTTTCCAGCCTCCGAAGGTTTTTTTGCTTATCAAGATGACCCCAACGAAAAAGGGCTTTTACTCTTATTAAATCATGGAATATTCTATGAATTTGTAAAAGCAGATGAAATTCACTCAAAAAGTCCAAAGCGAATTGCACTACAGGACGTAGAACTAAATGTAAATTATGTAATGATAATTTCTACTACAGCTGGTCTTTGGGGATATAATATAGGAGACACAATAAAATTTGTTTCCAAAAAACCCTATAGAGTAGTAGTCACTGGAAGAACAAAATATTTCACTTCCGCCTTTGGAGAACACGTCATTTCAAAAGAAGTAGAAACCGCACTTAAACAAACGTTAGATATCCATCCCGCCATAGTTATAGATTTTACAGTCGCCCCTGAAGTCAATCCAAAAAAAGGGCTTCCTTACCACGAATGGTTTATAGAATTTGAAAAAGAACCTAACGATTTAAAAGCCTTTGAAAAAACATTAGATGAAAAAATGTGTCTTCAAAATGTATACTATAAAGACTTAATTGATGGAGCCATTCTAAAACCGTTATCCATTACAATGTTGTCAAATAAAGCCTTTCAACAATACATGAAAGCAGAAGGAAAATTAGGAGGGCAAAATAAAATCCCTCACCTATCCAATGATAGAAAAATTGCTGACAAACTGATAAAGTTTGTAGATTAGCGCTTTAGTTGTACCAAAAAGCGTTTTTCAATTTTACTTGCCCTAGTTTTTGGATTTAAAAAAGGTCCTGTTAATCTTGTTACATGATAATGCTCTAATTCCTTTAAAATGGTAAAAGGAACATTTGCGTCTGTTAATGATTCCATTCCATTTATGTTTGTATACAAAATCTCTACCTCTTTAGGGATTTGATTTAACTCTTGATAATAAATACTACTCTGATTTGTATAGTATGAAAGGGCATTTTCTGTCACTCTATAATTCGCTAGCTTTTTGTCTTGTAACCCTTTTTCTTTCATAAAAAATGCGGCTTCTGAAGCAGATTGATATTTTAATAAATTGGGATAAAAGAGTGTATTCAATTGTATATTCACAAAAATTATACCCAATGCAGACATAAAAATAATCCGTTTAGCATAGGGAAATTTTTGTTTAATTTTCCAAAATATCCATATAAGAATTGGGATAAAGACATAGAAGAACGTTACTTTTCCTAAAAAGAAAGAGGTTAAAAAATAAGAAAAAATGAGAAGAAGAATAAGAAATATTAATTGAATGCGATAAAGAATTTTTAGCGCTTTTTTTGTCAAATTACCGCAAATATATTCCGCAGAGAGAATCGCTGCCAAAGGAGAAATTATATAAATATAATGAGGTAATTTATACCTTGACATGGATAAGGCTATCATTGTCAAAATCACACCTATTACACAAAAATATTGACCAAAGGAAATGTTCTTTCTTTGAGTGAAAAAGTTTTTGATAATGGTATAAATAGCGAGAAGAAAAAAAATAGAATAGGGGAGAAATGCCCATAAAAAAGAGTGTACTAAAAAAAAGGGGTCTGTTTGGTTATTCCAGCTGCTATCCCCTGTAATTCTCCCAAAAGATTGTGTCCAGAAATAAAATTCCAACCCTTCTAGTCCGTGTTGCGTATAGAGCCCAATACACATAGGAAGTAAAATCAACACAAAAATAGGAATTGCCCATAACCAATTAAGATGAAAAAATGCTTTATACTTTTGTTTATGAAATAATACTATCCCTATCGTAAAAAATGGAAATACTAATCCTAAAGGACCTTTTGCTAACATACTCAGCGCTATGGCTACAAAAAATATGAGTAAATCTTTTGAGTTTCTTTTTTCTGTATAAGCAAAAAATTTCCATATCCCTAACATACTAAAAGTCATCAGCAAATTATCAGTTCGGATATCATGCCCCATTAAGATTAACGCTTGACAACTCGCCACTATCATTGCAGAAAATGTAGCCGTTTCTTTTGAATAATAGATACGGCATAATTTATAGGTAGAATAAACAGCCAATAATAACGCCAAGATAGAAGGAAATTTATAAGCAAAACTCGTTGTGCCAAATAGCGCTATTGAAGAAGACGAAAGCCAAAAGAGTAAAGGCGGTTTGTCTAAATAATCAGCAAGTTTGTATTTAATTTCTAAAAAGCTTTGGTCCAATAACATTTGATTGGAGATAAATGCATATTGAGCAGCATCTACTTCCATAATTGGAATAAAAATACCCAATAAATATACACACACAATACCAAAAAACAGCGCGTATATAACCTTATTTTGTAAGGATTGATTTCTTAAAAATGTAACTATTTTCATTGTAATTGTTTTCTTTTATTTTCAAAAAAGAAACGAAGGATACCTTCTGATTCTTCCGCTAATATGTCTTTTACTACTTTTGTTTTTGGATGAATAGCAACCCCTTGTGAAATGCCCCCTCTTTTTGGATCGGAGGCACCATATACAATTTTATCTATTTGACTCCAATACAACGCTCCTAAACACATGGCGCAGGGCTCTAAGGTTACGTATAGGGTACATCCTTTTAAGTATTTGCTCTGTAGATAATGACTCGCCGCTGTAATGGCTTGCATCTCTGCATGTGCCGTCACATCCTTCAGTCGCTCCGTAAGATTATGTGTTTGTGCAATAATTTTATTTTCTTTGGAAACAATAAGCGCTCCTACTGGAATCTCCCCTAAAGACAACGCCTTTTTTGCTAAAGCTAACGCTTTTCTCATAAAATACGTATCGTCAAAAAGCGTGTCAACAAAATTCATTCTATTTTCAAACTAAAGATTTACCTCTCTACTATCACTTCCTCAAGAATTGAAAAAGCAGTCTCCGCCATTTTATTTCCTTTATAATCTAACAACGGATTAATTTCACACACCTCCAAACAACACACTTTTTTGGTATTACAAAATCTCTTTATAATGTATTTGACTTCTTCTGGGTCTAACCCTTTGGATACGGGGGTGCCTGTTCCTTTTGAAATCAAATCACAATCCAAAGAATCTACATCAAAGGAAATATATATATGGTCAACGTGTTCCAATTTTTTAATCGCTTCATCGAGACATTGCGTTAACCCTCTGTGCCTTAATTCATGTACTGCGTAATTTTTTATTTGGTGTTTTTCTAGAATTTTATCTTCAGGTGCTTCCGTATCTCTAAGCGCAAAGTACATGAGATTTTCAGGTTTTATTTTTGGAATACTCCCTCCTATATTCTTAAAATCATCCCAACTTTTTTGTGTTTCAGCATCTAATTGAGTAACGCTATTTTCTTTATTATCAAGGTGCAACGCCGCCGCTAAGGGCATTCCGTGTACATTCCCAGAGGGGGTCGTATAAGCAGAGTGTAAATCGGCATGCGCATCTATCCAAATCACACCTAATTCCTCATTTGGAAAGACTGATTTAATCCCATTTATTGTTCCTAATGCCGAAGAATGATCTCCAGAAAGGACTAAAGGAAAATGCGCTTCTTTTATAGTTTTGGATACAGCATCAGAAAGACGTTGACATTGCGTCAACACACACTTTAATCTTTTTGAAAGCAACTGATTTGTCTTTTCATATATCGTCTCATTATGTGTTTGCACATCAAGATATGGATTCGTATAAAAAAATTTACTCCCTTGATTAATCGCTGCAATTTCAAGTGCATCTATACCCATATCTGCGCCTCTAGTTCCTGCGCCAATATCAGATCTGTTCTTAATTATCTTTAATCCTTTATTAAACATAACATAGATTAATTATATTTGACTCGCTTTTGTCTTTAAAAGCCGTATGAGCAACCAATTTAAATACAATGTCTGCTTTTTGTAACGCTTCATCGTAACTCACTAATTTAATATTTTTGCACTCTTCAATATGAGGTTCAACTGCAATTACATTATATCCTTCTTCTACAATTTGTCTTGTAATAAATAGCGCTGGGGAAGTTCTTATATCATCTACATCTGGTTTAAAAGTAAGTCCCAAAAATGCTACGGTTGGCTGTTTTTGATTTTCTTCTGTAAATTTGGATATGTAGTCTTTGATTTTGTCTATTGTCCACAATGTTTTATAATCATTAATCTCTCGAGCGGTTCTAATCATTTTTCCTTCCTTCGGAAAATTAGACGCAATAAACCAAGGGTCGATGGCAATACAATGTCCTCCTACACCAATTCCTGGTTGTAGTATATTTACTCTTGGGTGTTTATTTGCTAAATAAATTAATTCCATAACGTCTATCCCCGCTTTATCGCTTATCATTGATAATTCGTTTGCAAAAGCAATATTTACATCCCTAGAGGCATTTTCTACTAGTTTGCACATTTCTGCAGTTTTGGCATTGGTTTCAAATAAATTTCCTTTAACAAAACAAGTGTAAAACTCTACTGCCTTTTCAGTAGATGCTTTATCTATTCCTCCTATTACTCTATCATTATTTTCTAATTCATATAAAATATTCCCTGGTAAGACGCGCTCTGGACAATAGGCTAAAAATATTTTGTCTTTTAATTGGGGGCGTGCTTCATAAATAAGTTGTTGCATTTTTTCCGTAGTGCCAATTGGACATGTGGATTCTATAATTATGAGGTCTCCTTCTTTTATGTGTGGAATTACATTTTGAATCGCCTGTTTTACATATATAATATCAGGGCTTTTATTTTCAGCAATGAGTGGTGTTGGGACGGCTATCATATAGACTGATGCTGAAGTTGGAATTGCTTGCGCTTTTATTTTATTATTCTTAATTGCATTTTGAATTAATTCCTCAAGTCTATCTTCAAAAATATAAACCTCTCCTTTATTTAATGCTGCTATTTTTTGGGAGTCAACGTCTACCCCTACTAAAGAAAAACCCTTACTCGCTATGAGTCCCATCGTAGGTAGTCCTATATATCCTAAACCTACTATACATACCTTTTTATCTTTCATTTTTTGTATTATTTGTGTTTTTACTAATCCTGTCATACATTGATTCAAAAAAATTAGTTATTCATAAATCTTTAACTTGTCTTTACCATAAATATATACCCACAAATCTCCACAGTCTTCAATATGAGGGTAGGAATTCTCGTTAATTTGTTGTAATTTTTTAATAATAGATACATTATTTTTATGACTTTTCCTAATAATAACAAAATCATATTTTGATTTAAAATACTTTTTTGATGTAAGCCAGTGGTATTCATACATAGTATTAAAGTTATGTGTTGCAAGGTTTAGATTTAATTTACTAAAATTTTGAATGACGTTTGTTTTCCAAAATCCAGTGATTCCCGTATTTAATTTTTCTTTTGCTAAAATAGAATCAATACAAGCAATATTTTCAGGATAATATTCAGTCTTTATTCCCTTTTTTTTAATAGATAAATAAGAAGAAACGCTCATATGAAGTGTAAATATCAAGCAAAATAGTATGCAAATAGGGATAATCTGTTTATTGTAAGTTCGTTGTAAAAAGAGTAATATCACAATTACTGGAAGGTAAAATAGAGGGGTGAGATATCTTGGCAACCACAATATATCACTTAGCATAACAATACTGATGATAGTGCAAATAGATAAACAAAAAAAGAGTGTCACCCAAAATAAAGTATAGTTAGTTTTTTTATATCTAAAAATATGTATTAAAAAATAAAGGATAATACAAAAACCCAATACTAATAAGAATCCAAGGATTGGCATTTGTGTTAATATTTTTGAAATAGGTTCATAAATATTATCAAAATACAATATGTTATCGAAGTGTAATTTAATATTGCGGCGAGCCGATACAGGGTTTGGCACAATCCATCTATACCCTTTTAATCCTAATAGACTAGATATAATAACTCCTATTAATAAAAAGGTTTTTTTAAATGAAAAATCACGATTTATGAAAGTTAATATCCATTGTGTAGCGACTAATGGAGCAATACACCACATAAGGAAAATACTATCTGATAAAGTTGTAATAAAAGCAATTATTAATAAGAGTAGGTAATAGAATACTTTATTTTTATTGATATTTTTAGTGTTGATTATAAGCCATAAGCTAATAACTAAAATTGTCATAATAAAGGTACCATAATGGAAACTATTTACAAATATAAAAACTAAAGGTTGAATATTTTGTAATGCTAACCATGTGAAAAATAGAAATAGGACTGTAGCAAAGAAAAAACAATTGTTTTGAATGATTTGTTTTACAAGCAACCATATTGCTAAAAATGTTATTGTCATTTGTATTAAGGCGAAAAGTAGTATTTGCCAATACGTATCTGGCGCATTAAAGTATGCTAATAGAAACATGGGGTAATCAGGAAAGAAATAAGGAGCAGGGGAGAGAATCCAATCAGATAGATTTCCTCCTTTTTCAAAAATATCAGTAAATAGAGCTGGTAAAAGGAGCGCGTCTGAATTAAAGAGCATCCCATCATAATGATGCGTATTCAAAAAATTAAGTGTTCCTGTTAAATAATGTAGGGTAATATTAATTAAGATAATCGGTAATAAAATACCTGCAAAAATACGTAGAGTACGTTCAGTAAAATTAAGACGTGAATTAAGTCTATTATAATATTTCTTTATAATATTTAACCCCAATACCTTTTTATCTTTCATTTTTTTCTTTTATAAATTTTACTACTCTTTCTGCGGCTTTTCCATCTCCATAAGGATTTTTATTATTACTCATACTCTTGTAAAAACTTGTTTCTTTTAAAAGTCTTTCAGAAACTTCCACTATTTTATTCTTATCAGTGCCTACCAATATTGCGCTATTTTGTGCAATTGATTCTGGACGCTCAGTATTTTCTCTCATAACTAAAACTGGTTTTCCTAAAGAGGGTGCCTCTTCTTGCACCCCTCCACTATCTGTAATAATAAAAAATGATTTTTTCATCGCCCATAAAAAGCTTGGATAAGATAACGGAGCCGTTAAAATAATATTTTTCTCTTCTTTTAAAAGGTCATATACAGGTTTTTGAACATTAGGATTCAAATGTACAGGATAGAGAATTTGTATGTCTTTATGAGTAATTGCAATTTTTTTCAATGCTTGACAAATATTTATAAATCCTTGTCCATGGTTTTCTCTTCTATGTCCCGTCACTAAGATCATTCTCTTGTCTTGATTAATTACCTTTTTTAGTTTCTCTATTTCTTCATTTTCATACGAGTTTAATTTCTCAACTCCCATTAAAAGTGCATCAATGACTGTGTTTCCAGTAACCAAAACATTTTCATCTTTAATCTTTTCTTCTAGTAAATTTTTTGCGGCTTGTTGCGTTGGAGCAAAATGAAAATCTGTAACCAATCCTGTAACCCTTCTATTCATCTCTTCTGGAAAAGGAGATTGTAAATTATAAGTACGTAACCCCGCTTCAATATGACATATTTGTGTTTGGGAATAAAATGCTGCTAAACTTATCGCCATTGTCGTGGTTGTATCTCCATGAACGTAAACATAATCTGGTTTATATTCATCAAAAACATTCTTTATATTTCTTAGAATATCTGCTGTCAAATCATTTAATGATTGATTTGTTTTCATTAGATTCAAATCGTATTCAGGAATTACGTTGAAAAAAGATAAAACTTGATCTAACATTTCACGATGTTGACCAGTGACGCAAACCTTTGTTATAAAATCTTTTTCTCTTGAGAAAGCTTTTATAATAGGAATCATTTTAATAGCTTCTGGACGAGTTCCAAAAACAATAAGATTCTTCTTCATTTTTAAATTAAAACAAAGACAAAATTACAAATTTAATTAGGATATAAAGAAACTTATTATTGCTATCTTTGCCCTTTACTATGAGAAAGTATATAATTACCTCCCTTATTTTAATTGCAATAACAACTTCTCTTTTTAGCGTTTCTAGTGTTTTTATATATTCATTAAGTACAATTTTCCTTTTTTTAGCCGCGCTCTTTTATTATATTCAAAATAAAATATTACTTTTTAGGTTTGTTCCCATTATTCTATTTTTTTTGCTAATATTTTTTTCGATTACTTATACCGAAAATATTTCCCTTGGCTTGCAAAAAATTGAAACTAAATTACCTTTTATAATTTTTCCTATCCTATTTGGATTATTAAAAAACAAAGTTCCATTTAAACTTAATTTTATTATATATAATTTTCTTTTTTTAGTACTTATATTAATGTTATCAATAATTTTTATTTATTCGTTAAAAATTATTTCTATCGATAATCACATTTTTTTTTCAGAAGTAGTTTCAAAATTTATTCACCCCACTTATATCGGACTTTACTTAATTTTATGTTTATCTTTTGTGCTTCATTCTTTTACTGAAAAAAGTATTTTTTTCATTAAAAATAAATTTATTAAATTATTTATTGTCTTATTCTTTGGATTTTTTATACTATTACTTAGATCTCGAATGATATTCTTCTGCTATTTTATCATTTTATTTAGTTTTATAATTTATTATTTCAATTTTAAAAACATTAAAATTAAAAAAGGAGTATGGTTTTTATCAATCTTTATTATTATTTGTGGCATCTCTTATTTTGGATTTTATAAAAACAACGCCTTTTTAAATAGACTTTTTATAAAAGATTCTATGGAAAAAGCAAGAAATACGCGACTAACAATATGGAAAAATAGCTTTAAAGCTGCAAAAAAATCATTACTATTTGGGTATGGAATAGGGGATTCTCAAGAAGCTCTAATTACCTCTTATAAAAATGATAATTTTGAAGAAGGAATTAGAAGGAATTTAAACTCTCACAATCAGTTTATAGAAACAATAATAATAGCAGGAATTTTACCTTGTATATTACTAGGTATAATACTATACAAAACTCTAATACTTTATTTAAGAATAAAAAAATTTTATATCCTTGGATTTCTAATTTCAACGTTTATAGTTATGAATGTAGAAAGTATCTTTGAAAGGCAGCAGGGGGTTTTCTTTTTTTCTTTTTTTTATTGTTTTTTTCTTACTTTTTATGATGAAGAAAAATAAAAAGATTTTAATCATCCAAAATGCGGATCCTCTAAGTTTTGTTAGAACTGGTCGCTTCTATAATTTTTTCAAATATCATAAATACGATACTCGCTTTTTAGGGTGGGAACGTTTAAAAAGAATTTCTAAAGATATTTATAAGGATACTTCAATCCAATATTTAATGAAGGATTCTAGTAGATCCTTTTTATTTATTTATTATATTAAATGGAGTTTTTTACTTTTTTTCTACCTTCTTAAAAATAGAAAAAAATATGATTATTTTTTGGTAATTAATTTTGAAACTGCCATCTCAGCTTACTTGGCAAGTAAATTTTGTAAAATTGATTTTATCTATGATATTTGGGATGATTTTGACTTACGTTATAAATTACCTACTTTTTTAAAAAAGATTATTTATACTATTGACTCAAAAATTAAAAGAGCTGCACTAACTACAATTCACGTAGATACATCAAGGGTAAGAAAAAATGATACTAAATATATTGTAATTGAAAATTCTCCTATAGATATTTTTACAAAGCCTTTTACATTACCTAAAAGAAAAGAATATTTTGTCGTTTCTGGCTTACTTACAAAAGAGAGGGGGGATAATGAAATAATCTCCTTTATCAAATCTAATCCAAGTATTAAGTTTCATTTTTATATAAGTAATACAGCCTTGTTAAATAAAAAACTATTACAGACAATCCAATCTTTAAAAAATATTCAACTTTTTGGATATTTGCCTCAGTCAGAGTTTTTAAAGAAAATTAAAGATTGTTCAGGTATATTTTGTCTACATAATCCTTCTTTAGATATTTTTAAAGCAAACTCTCCCAATAAATTATTTGATGGGATGATGTTGGGAATTCCCATTATTGTAAATAAAAATAACCCTATAGGAGACTTCGTAGAAAAACACAAAATAGGCGTAACTGTAAATTATACACACGATGCCTCTTGGGATATTATCACCTCAGTTACTTTCAAAAAAAATATTGACACTTATGGCAACAATGGACGAAAGCTGTATGAAAAAAAGTATAATTTTTTAAAAAATGCTGAAAAAATTCTTCCATTTATCCAATAATAAATAAGAATGTTAAAGAAAATATTAGGTATCGGAAGTATTTTTATACTAGTGAAAATTTTCTCTTTTGGATTTATTCAACTACTTCCTCAAATAGTTTCTAATAAACTCTATAGCCAAATAAGTTTACTCTCCACCTATGAATTCATTCTTTTATATATTTTTTTAGGGGGATACGATAGAGTGCTTTTTCGTTTTTTTAAAGATGAAAAAGATAAATCTACCTTTTGGAATAACTTTTTTTACTACTGGAAATACATTCTCATTGTCGTATTTGTTGCAAATCTCTTTTTACTAAAACATTTTTTTGATTTTAAAATATTAGCAATACTCATTATAAGCACCACTTTAATTTTCTCAGTAATTCGCGAACTCTTTGTGTATTACAACCGCTTACAAGGAAATATCTCTAAAGTCTTTCAATTTTTAGGAGTAATCGCCATCATAAAATTTATTTTAATATTCATTTGTATTTATTATTTTCCATCTATAAACACCTATATCTATGTTAATTTTTCAGTGTTTCTTGTCCTCTTAATAATCCCCTTTCTTAAAAAGAGACACTATATAAAATTAAATTATAAACCAAATATAGCGGAGAAACAAAAAGCAAAAAAATATTTGAGTTTTGCGTTACCTATAGCATTAAATGTTGTTGTTTTCAGTCTTTTTAATTACGCTGATAGATTTATGATTGAAGAAATGATTGGAATAGAAAAAGTGGGGATATATGCATTTGGCTATGGATTTGGCACCATGGGATTTATCGTTATTAGTTTTTTTCAAGGGTATTTAGAGCCTTTTATGATGAATTTAAAAAATAAAAAAACTCAACGGAATGTCTTTAATCAGTATAATTCATTCTTAATCCTTTGCATCATCCTCTTTTCAATTATTTCCTACTTTTTAGTCAGTTATTCTATTAAAACTTATTATGATGATATTTATTTAGAAAGTTTACCCATTTTTAATATAGTACTCATATCTTATCTATTGGTGCCAATATATTCTATAAACAAAATAAAAATGGAGGTCTTAAAAAAGACTAAACTCATTACTATTTCCTATAGCATTGCTACATTAGTAAACATTATATTAAACTGGTATCTCATTCCAATATATCAAATTAATGGGGCAGTTATTGCAACATTAATTTCCTCTATCACACTTGTTATTGTCACGCTTTGCTATATCCCTATACAAAAGTCTATTACAATAGGAATTGAAATAGGCAATGTAATTACTATTACTTCACTTGCCTATTTTATGTTTATTCAAAATATCCTTTTTTCTATTTTATGTGTTAGTGTACTATTTCTTTTAAATTTATCGCAAGCATTAAAATTTATTAAAAACTATATCCTTAAAAAAAATGATACAAAAAATATTTAAAAATACGTTCCTGAAAAATGCCCTAATTTATGGGGCTTCCTCTGGTATCAACAAAGGAATAGTTCTTATCGCCATGCCTTTTTTAGGTCAGATACTTTCGATTGCAGAATACGGGCTTTTTGGACTCTCAGAAACATTAATAATAGTTTTGGGGATTGTCGTTTCTTTAAATGGATATATGAGTATTCTTAGAGAAGGAATAGGAAATTTAGAAAAGGCACATATCTTAACTATGTTTTACCTAAAACGCGTTGCGCTCATCAGTTTAGGTGTTATTCTAGCATTGTTTTTTTTAGAAAAAAACTGGATTTGGTTTACGATTATATTAATCCTAATAGAAGCCCTTCAATTAATTTTATTAGGTTTTTTTAGGTCTCAGGACAATCATCTCACTTTTTTCCTTATCCCTCTTTCTAAACTTGCTGCATTATTTACCGCATATCTATTCGTGAAAAATGACCCAAGTCTAGATGAATTACTCCTTTACTTCTGCATATTTAGGGGACTGTTCTTACTCCCATTTCTAATCAAGGTGCTATCAATAAAAATAAAAAATACCCTTATCCAAAACTTTATCCCTATCCTTAGTTTTTCTCTATTTCTAATTCCAAATGGGTTAGGGCAATGGGGGATTAATTATTTTGATAGACTTATTATTAAAAACCTTAAAAGTGAACAAGAGCTGGGAATTTACACTGCGTGTTATTCTATCGCGATGATTATTGCCATCATCAATAGCGGACTACTCACTGCCATTACAAATCACGTACTAAAAAACTATAAAAAATGGACACAGTCCTTATATAAAACCAAAGTATTAGTCATCTATAGTGGGGTGATTTTCTTCATTTCCTTCTTATTTTTAGTGCTCATAGATTTTATAAAAACACTCATTGATATTGACATTTTAAATGCGATTACTACCCCTGAAAAAATAATTATTCTCATTTTAAATCAGGGAATGTACTTTTTGGGCATTCAGTTTTTTTATACCATTATTCTATTTTATCATAAAAAGGCAAAAACTACTTCTACTATCACTTTAGTCACTTTTGTCTTTAGTATCATTTGTGCCTATTATGGAATTATAACCTTTGGCATCATCGGTGCTGCGTATGCGACAGTATCATCCTATTTATTATACGCTGCAATCACAATATATTATTCATTAAGAATAGACAAAGAACTTAAAAAGTATTTGATGAAAGACTTACTCATTATTTTTCTTTTTACACTACTTCACTCTGGGCTTTATATCCTTTTGATTTAATATCTTTGCAAAATAACTTTTTTTATGAAAAATATTTTAGTCCCATTAGGCATTTCGCCAAACGATGTTGCCACTTTAAAATATGCTACAGATTTTGCCGCACATTATAATGCTACACTATATTTAATAGACAATACGGAAGGACTTCCTGGCTCTTTCAATATTCACAACATTGGAAAAAAAATAGAACAAATAACGCATAACAAACTAGAACAGATAATTGAGGAAGCGAAAGTAAAAAACAACGCTATAAAAATCGTAGATTCTGAGGAAGACTTAATAGATACTATTCACGACTTAGATGAGGAAGTGAATTTAGATTTAATTATTACCAGTCCCTCAAGCATGGATTTTAAAGAAAACTTTTTTTTAGGAAAAAGTACTGGACGTATCGTAAAACAAAGTAGAATTCCTGTACTTCTTGCGCCCATTAATGCAGCATTTACCTCACCTACCAAGGCACTTTTTGCCGTTAAAAAAAGGCAAGTAAAACAAGAGAAATCCCTTTCTGCTTTAAAAGCACTTTTTGAAAAATTTTCTTTTTCTATACATTTATTATTAGTGAAAACTCCTGAATATAAAGAAGAACAGGCAAAAACAAAAAATGCTTTTCTTTCAGAAAATGTCACTGAAAATCTTACCACCGAAAATGCTACTGTATATCAAGGAGTATTAGAATATTTTAAAGTCGTCAATCCAGATTTCCTTGTGGTTTTTAGACGTAAAAAAGGATTTTTTGAGAAACTGTGGGAATCTAATGTCGTCTATAAAAAAGATTTTTACTGTACTATTCCCCTATTGGTGCTTAAGGAGTTTTAATTTTACTCCCATTCCACATGTAACTTCTCCAACT